>JAOPWO010000172.1 GCA_025965635.1 Modestobacter sp.
CCTGCTGCGGGCGGCCACGGCCGACGAGCAGCGCTTCCTCGTCCGGCTGCTCACCGGCGACCTCCGCCAGGGCGCGCTCGAGGGCGTGGCGCTGGCCGCCGTCGCCACCGCCGCCGACGTCCCGGCCGCCGCGGTCCGCCGCGCCTTCATGCTCTCCGGCCGCCTCCCCGAGACCGCCGCAGCGGCGCTCGCCGGCGGCGTCGCGGCGCTGGAGGTCGTGCGCCTGCAGGTCGGCCGGCCGGTCCGGCCGATGCTCGCCAGCCCGGCCGCCTCGCTGGACGCCGCGCTCGCCGACCTGGGCCGGGAGGTGACGGTGGAGTTCAAGCTGGACGGCGCCCGGGTCCAGGTGCACCGGGACGGCGACGTCGTCCGGGTCTGGACCCGCACGCTGCGGGAGGTCACCGACGGCGTGCCCGAGCTGGTCGACCGGATCCGCGCGCTGCCCTGCGACACCGCGGTGCTCGACGGGGAAACCCTCGCGCTGGACGACGACGGCCGCCCCCGGGCCTTCCAGGACACGATGAGCCGGTTCGGCAGCGGGGTGGGTGGGGAGACGGCAGACGCGGGCGTGCTGCTCAGCGCTTTCCTGTTCGACGTGCTGCACCTCGACGGCCGTGACCTGGTCGACGAGCCGCTGACCGTCCGGTTGGACGCGCTGGCCGGGCTGCTCGCCGACGACGCGCACGCCGCGCTGCGGATGCCCGGCGTCCGTCGGCCGACCACCGAGCAGGCGGCCGAGGTGCTCGACGGCGCGCTGTCCGCCGGCCACGAGGGCCTCGTGGTCAAGGCCCTGGACGCGCCCTACGCTGCCGGCCGGCGCGGCAGGACGTGGCAGAAGGTCAAGCCGGTGCACACCCTCGACCTGGTGGTGCTGGGCGCGGAGTGGGGGTACGGGCGGCGCTCCGGGAAGTTGTCCAACATCCACCTGGGTGCCCGCGACCCCGACGGCGGGGAGCCGGTCATGGTGGGCAAGACGTTCAAGGGGATGACCGACGAGCTGCTCGCCTGGCAGACCGGGACCTTCCCCGGGCTGGCCCGCGAGCAGCCCGGCTGGGGCGTGCTGCTGCGGCCTGAGCTGGTGGTCGAGATCGCCCTGGACGGCGCGCAGCGCAGCACCCGTTACCCGGGCGGGGTCGCGCTCCGGTTCGCCCGGGTGCTGCGCTACCGGCCGGACAAGTCCCCGGCCGACGCCGACCCGATCGACGCGGTGCGCGCCCTGCTCGTCGGGCCCTGAGCCGGGCGGGGGCCGCAGCGGTCACGACGCTTCCCCGTCCGGGCGCCGGTACAGGCTCCGGTCGGCCAGGGTGGCCAGCACCAGCAGCAGGCCCACCGCGGCGAACACCCAACCGAGCACGTGCAGCCCCCGGTCGTCGACCCCCGGGGCGTAGGCCAGCCCGGTGACGCTGGTCGCGATCATGGCCCCGGTGTACTGCGCCGTCCGCGACAGGCCGATCGCCGCGCCCACCTGCTCGGCCGGGGCGGCCCGGTAGACGACGACCTGGTTGGCGACCTGCCCCATCCCGCTGGGCAACCCGAAGACGGCGACCACGCAGGCCAGCACGGCCACCGGCGCGGCCGAGCCCACCGTGGTCAGCGCCAGGCTGCCGGCCAGCACCCCGAGGGCCGGCACCAGCAGCGGCTCCAGCGGGCGGGAGCCCCGGACCCCGGCGAGCGAGGCGATGGTCCCGACGGCGGACATCGAGAGGAGCAGCAGACCCGCGGCCGTCGCGGACAGGCCGCGGCTGTCCTGCAGCCACGGCGTCACCCCGAACAGCACGCCGTAGACGACCAGGAAGGTCAGCGCGACCCGCGTGTAGGCGACCACCAGCGGCACGTTGCGCGCCAGCATCCGGACGTCCAGGAACGGGTGCCGCGACCACCGGGACTCCACCAGCACGAGGAGGAGGACACAACCGGTCAGGCCGGCCACCAGCGGCCACGGCGGACGCGGCAGCGCCGTCAGCACGAGGAGCAGGAGGGTCACCGCCCCGCTGAACAGCACGACCCCGGGGACGTCCAGCAGCCGCCAGACGGCGACCTCCCGCACCCGGGACCGCGAGCGCGGCAGGTAGCGCAGCCCCAGCAGGGTCACGCCGAGGCCCAGCGGTGCGTTGACCGCGAAGACGGCCCGCCAGCCGAGCGTGTCGACCAGGACACCGCCGAGCGGCGGACCGATCGTCAACGTGGCCAGACCGACCGTGTTGAGCATGCCGAGCACCCGCGCCGGAGCCGGCACCCCGAGCCGCTCGGCCTGGTCCCGCACCATGGCGATCGCTGCCGGGTAGAGCGCGCCGGTGCCCAGCCCGACGACCGCCCGGGCGGCGAGGAGCCACCCGAAGGTCGGCCCCAGCGCACCGAGCAGGCCCGCGACGGTGACCAGCAGGCCGCCGGCCAGGAAGACCCGCCGGGGCCCGAACTGGTCGGCCAGCCGGCCGGCGACCGGCTGACCGATGGCGCTGGCCAGGTACATCACCGACAGCAGCCAGGCCGTCCCGCCCGCGCCGATGCCCAGCTCCCGTCCGATCGGGGACAGGGCCGTCGCGATCATGGTGGAGTTGACCGGGTTCAGCACGGCGCCGGCGTACAGCGGGACCAGCAGCCGCGGCCCGAGGTCCTGCGCGCGGCGGCTCTCCCGGCGGGCGGCGGCGCCCGGCCCCGGGGCCTGCGGCTCGGCGTCCGTCGTCACCCGGGCATCCTGCCAGCCGGGGGAGGTTCCCCTTCCAGCCCCGGGGGGTAGGCCTCCGGCATGCGCGAGATCGACCCCAAGGACCCCGACACCCTTTTCGCCGAGGGACCGGTGGCCGCCGAGCCGCCGGACGACGACGTGCCGGCCGCCTCACCGCTGCACGACTCCGGCGGGACCGGCCCCGGGCCCGACGACCTCGACGAGTTGCTCTGACCGGGGCGCCGCGCGGGCTCAGTGCCCGCGGAACGCCTCCTCCAGCCACCAGGACGGCTGGTCCCGGGTGACCTTGGCGTCGACCAGCAGCGGCGCGGTGCGCGGGCCGGCCAGCCAGTCCCGCACCCCCGCCAGGTCGGCGACGTCCCGCACGGTGACCGCGGCGAATCCGTGGCCCCGGGCGATCGCGGCGAAGTCGGTCTCGGGGAACCGGACGGTGTCCAGCGCCGCCCCGCCGGGGCCGAAGTGGTGCACCTCCGCGCCGTAGGCCGCGTCGTCGTACACCACGACGACCATCGGCAGCCCGAGCCGGACGACGGTCTCCAGCTCCGCGGCCCCCATCAACGCCCCGCCGTCGCCGAGGGCGGCCACCACCAGCCGATCCGGCCGGGCGACCGCGGCGCCGATCGCCGTGGCCAGGCCCAGCCCGACCGCCTGGAAGGCCTGGGTGAAGACGAAGCCGAACTCGTCCGGGACGTCGAGGAACATGCTCGGATAGCCCATGAAGTTGCCGGAGTCCACGGCCACCAGGCGTTCGGCGGGCAGCAGGTCGTCCAGCCCGATGGTGAGCGCGCGCGGGTCGACGAGTCCGTTCCCGCCGCCGTCGTCGAACGGCTCGTCCCGCCAGCGGCGCCGGGCGGCCAGCGACGTCCGCACCTCCGGGGTCCGGTAGCCGGTGCGCGGCTCGCCGAGGACGCCGGCTGCCGCCTCGGCCACGGCGCGCACGTCGCCGACGACCCCGAACGCGACGGCCCGCTGCGCACCGATCGCGCCGGGCTCGTCGTCCACCTGGACCACGACGGCGTCGTCGGCGATCAGCCGGCCGTGCCGCGTCGTCCACATGTTCAGCGCGCAGCCCCAGCCGACCACCAGGTCCGCGCCGCCGATCAGCTCGGCGGCCGCCGGGGTGGCGAAGCCGCCGGAGACGTCGAGGTCCCAGGGACTGCCGCGGAAGAGCCCGCGGGCCACGGCCGACGTGGCCAGCAGTGCCCCGCTCCGGTCGGCCAGCTGCTCCAGGGCCGCGCGGCAGCCCGCACCCCGGGCACCGCGGCCGGCGACGAACACCGGGCGCCGGGCCTGCCGCAGCGCGTCGGACAGCTGCCCGACCGCGGTCGGGTCGGCCGCGGTGGCCGGCCGGGCGGGGGGCAGCTCCGGCTCGGCACCGGGCGCGTCGAGCTGCTGCACGTCCAGCGGCAGGTTGAGCACCACCACCCGCCGCTCGTCCCGGGCGGTGGCGACGGCCGCGGCAGCCCGCTCCGCCGCGGTCGCGGCCGCATCCACCCGTAGCGGCAGCGCACCGACCGCGGCGGCGAGCGCGAACTGGTCGATCGCGAAGTTCGACCGTCGTGACGTCGCCTCCGCCGTCACGACGACCAGCGGCGTGCGGCTCTTGGCCGCCTCGGTGATACCGGTGAGCGCGTTGGTGAGCCCGCACCCCTGGTGCAGGGTCACCGCGGCCACCCGGCCGGTCGACCGCGCACAGGCGTCGGCCATCGTGGCCGCGCCCCCTTCGTGCCGGGCGGCCACGAACCGGGCCCCGGCGGCCACCATCGCGTTGGTCACCGCGAAGTTCCCCGACCCGACCACCCCGAACACGGTGGAGATCCCGGACCGCACGAGCACCCGGCCGACGGCCTCCGCCACGGTCTCCCGAGCCGGGCTCATCCGCGCTCGACCAGCGCCAGCACCCGCAGCGGCGACCCCGACCCCGAGACGATCGGCAGGGGCGCGGCGACCACGAGCGCGCCGGTGGCCGGCAGCCGGTCGAGGTTGCGCAGCTGGGTCAGCCCGTACTTGCCGCTGCCCATCAGCGCGGCGTGGCACGGGAACGGCGGGTCGAACGAGTGCGCGGCGCCGGCGTCGGTGCCCACGGTCTCGACGCCGAACCCGATGACCGGCGCCTCCCGGGCCAGCCACCGGGCGCACGCGGGCGAGACGCCCGGGGTGTGCGCGCCGGTGTCGTCGGCGTTGAGGAAGTCCTGCTGGGAGGAGGAGCGGGCGTCCCAGCCGGTGCGGTAGAGCAGCCAGCCGCCCTCCGGCAGCGGGCCGTGCGCCTGCTCCCAGGCGCGGACGTGCTCGACCTCGAGAAGGAAGTCGGGGTCGGCCGTGGCCTCGGCGGAGAAGTCGAGCACCGCGGCCGGTGCGATCGCCCGCTGGACGGGCACCGACGCCACGTCATCGCCGTCCTGACCGGTGACCCAGTGGTTGGGTGCGTCGAAGTGGGTCCCGGTGTGCTCGCCGGTGGAGATGTTGTTCCAGTACCAGGCCGGGCCGCGGTCGTCGTAGCGGCTGAGCTCCTCCAGCCGGAAGCGGGCGGTCTGGGCGAACTGCTCCGGCAACTGGATGACCGGGGTCTCCGACGTCAGCGGCGCGGTCAGGTCGACCACGTCGATGCGGCCGGTGGCCAGGGCGTCGGCCAGGGAGGCGAGGATCGACATGGAGGACCTCTCGGGTGGCGGCGGGAGCGCCAGCCAACCACGTGCGCCGCCCGCGGTCGCCGGCGCGGGCCGATCAGGATGCCACCCGCGAGGGAGCAGCACGACCTGCGGGACGGGCAGCCGCGGCACCAGGGCGATCGTCACCAGGGGGTCGACCACCACGACGTCGTCCATGGGCTGTCCCGTCCGCTCGGTGCCGCGCAGCGGGCGCTCCGGCGTGGCCCCGGATCTGCGGTCAGCCGGCGCGGGCGGGGGCGGGGTCCAGACGGCGGTGCACCTGCGACCGGGGCACGGGAGGGGCGGCTGCGGTCGGTGCGCCTGATGTGACCACTACCATGCGCGCCCGCCCTCTCCTCCCCCGGCTCCCACCCGGAGGGCCCCACACTCCGACCATGCGGCTGGCGGTGTGTTCCTCCAAGGGCGGGGTCGGCAAGACCACGATCGCGGTGAACCTCGCGACCGCCCTGGCCCGGAGCGGACGCGTGCTGGCCGTCGACGTGGACCCGCAGGACAGCCTCGGCCGGGCCCTGGGGGTCGTGGCCAAGAGCCCGGACGACAGCCTCGCCGGTCTGCTGGAGGACCCCACCGTCGAGGCCCGGTCGGTCGTGCGCCGGGAGGTCGCGCCCGGACTGGACCTGATCCCCTCGCACCCGGCGCTCGACCCGGTGAGCCTGCAGCTCGCCGCGACCGGTGGACTCACCACGAGCGTCCGGCGGGCGCTGCGGCCGCTGCTGGCCGGGTACGACCACGTGGTGCTCGACACCCGGGGCGATCTCGGCGGGCTCACGCTCGCCGCGCTGTGCGCCGCCGACTCCGTGCTCACGGTCTTCACCAGCGATCCCGGGTCCGCCCTCGGCGCGGCCCGCGTGGCGGCGTTCGTGGAGCAGCAGCGGGCCTACGAGAACACCTCCGCCGTCCTCGTCGGTGTCGCCTGCGCGGTGTGGGACCGGCACGGGCGCGCGGCCTGGGACGTCCTCGGCGCTCTGGAGGCCACCGACCTCCCCCTGCTCACCACCCGTGTCCCGCTCTCCCGCCGGGTGCCGGGCAGCGCGCTCGCCAAGCGTCCCGTCGTCCTGTCCGCCCCCGCCAGCCCGGTGGCGCGCGCCTACGTGGCGCTCGCCGACGAGGTCCTCACAGCTTCGGAGACACTGCCCAGATGACCGCTGACCGGCCCACCACCCGCCCCGCCGGCTCGCGCAGCAATCAGGACGACCTGCTCGACGACCTGCTCGCGACCGTCCCGGTCACGGCTCCCACCCGTACGGTCCCGGTCCCGGCCACGCCGGTGGTCGAGGTCCGCCTGACGCCGCTGCGCTGGTCGATGCCGCGCGGGCTGCCCGTGGCGGACCCGACCGGCGTCCTGCTCAGCTTCGGGCCGCTGCAGCTGTTCGTGGGCCGGCACGCCGGCTGACGCGTCCGGGCCGGCCGCCGGGTCCGACGGGCGGCTGGGATCCTGCCGGCGTGGCCCGCAACCCCTTCCCGCCTCCGCGGACGCTGCTCCTCACCGAGCCGCCGAGAGCGGCCCTGGACCTCGCCGCACTGCTGGCGACCTGGCCCCTGCTGGCCGCGGCGCCCAGGGGGGACGGCCACCCCGTCCTGGTGCTGCCCGGGCTGCTCACCGGCGATCCGGCCACGATGCTGCTCCGCCGCGTGCTGGGCGCCCTCGGGCACGACGTGTCGGGCTGGAGCCTGGGCACCAACCGCGGCGCCACCGGGCGCGTCGTCCGGGAACTGCGCGCGCAGGTGGACCGGTTGCACCAGGACTCCGGCCGGCGGGTGAGCCTGGTCGGCTGGAGCCTGGGCGGGCTCTACGCGCAAGAGCTCGCCCGGGCGTCGCCGAGGAGCGTCCGGGGGCTGATCACCCTGGGCAGCCCGGTGCTGCGCCGCAGGAGGTGGGCGCAGGGCGCTTCCCGGCTCGTCGACCGCGGAGCGCACCTGGTGCCGGGCACGGACGGGCACCACCGCCCGTGGGCGGAGTCCGGTCCGCTCCGCGTGCCGGCGACGTCGGTGTACACCCGCGCCGACGGCATCGTGGAGTGGACGTCGTGCCGGTACGCCGCCGCGTCCCGCCGCCAGAACGTCGAGGTGCGCGGCAGCCACCTCGGGCTCGCCCACAACCCCGCGGTGCTGTGGCTGCTCGCCGACCGGCTCGCCCAGCCGGAGACGCAGTGGCGGCCGTTCCGCCCGCCCCTGCCACTGCGCCCGCTGTACCCGCACCGTCGCTGACCAGGGGCCCCTGCCCGGCGCAGGGGACTCGTCGTCGCCGTCCGGGCAGCTGCGCCGGCCGACGCGCGGGGCTGGCGCGTCGGACGACGGAGGAGCACGCTCCACAGAGCCGCAGGGGTGGGCCCCGGGCTCCGGTCGTCGCTGCCTCATCGGACTCCAGCTCCGCGGGCGCGCGCTCGCCCGACCGGGCGGGCGGACGGCGAGACGGAGGCACAGCCATGGACGATCCCCGCACGGTCGCTGCCCGGTGGCAGGACGCCTACAGCGCGCACGACGAGGAGGCCATCCGCGGGGTGCTCGCCGACGATGCGCGGCTGGTCGGTCCCAACGGTGTCTTCTCCGGTGCGCCGACGATCGCCGGCTACATGATGGCGTGGTCGGACGCCTTCCCCGATTCCCGGTACGCGCCGCAGCACGTCACCGTCGACGGCAACACGGTGGTGATGGAGTCGACGTTCACCGGCACGCAGACCGGGACCTTCACCGACCCCGGTGGGGACATCCCGGCCAGCAACCGGCCGGTGGAGGCGCGGAGCGCGCACGCCATCGTCGTCGACGGGGACCGCGTCACCGAGGTCCGGATGTACTTCGACGTGTTCGGGTTCCTGACCCAGCTCGGCGTCCTCCCGGCAGCGCCGTCC
The DNA here is from genome assembly GCA_025965635.1 of Modestobacter sp. GTDB lineage: Bacteria > Actinomycetota > Actinomycetes > Mycobacteriales > Geodermatophilaceae > Modestobacter. The sequence continues at coordinate 8,205 of JAOPWO010000172.1, forward strand.
ACCGGCTGACCGCACACTGGGCGGGACGAGACCCCGAGCCCCGGAGCACGCGATGATGACCGTGGTGACCACGACCCGGCTGCGCGCCGGTGGCGAGGCCGAGTGGGACCTGGCGATGCGGGAGCGGTTCGAGTCCGCGCACACCCGCCCCGGGTGGGTGTCGGGACAGCTGCTGACCGCGGAGGACGAGGCCTCCACCCGGGTGATCGTCGGGACCTGGCGGAGCCGTGAGGACTGGGAGGAGTGGCACGCCGACCCCGCCTTCCTGCAACGCCGGGAGACGCTGGAGCAGTTCGAGGCGGAGCCGAGCCGGACGGCGTGGTTCTCCGTCGTCGCCGACGCACGCGCGGACGACTGATCGTTCTGCTTGCCTTCCCCGGGCGTCTCCAGCAAGGTCGGGGGCGTCATGGAACCCGCCTTCACGCCGCTGACGACGGCCGCGGTCGCCCGCGCCCGCCAGCACTCCGTCGGTGACCTGCTGCACCGCACCGCTCAGCGGTACCCGGACAAGCTCGCCGTCGTCTCCGGCGATCGGCGGCTGACCTACGCCGAGTTCGACGCGACCGTCAACCGCGCGGCGCACGCCCTGGCCGACCGCGGGATGGGAAAGGGCGACCGGCTGGCGCTGCTGTCGCACAACTCGTGGCAGTACGCGGTGCTCGCCTTCGCCACGGCCAAGCTGGGCGTGGTGCTCGTCCCGGTCAACTTCATGCTGGGACCGGGCGAGATCGCCTACGTCCTGCAGCACTCCGGCGCGACCGGGATCGTCGCTGAGGACGCGCTCGCCCCGACCGCGGAGGAGGCGCTGGCCGCCGCGGGCGTCGAGGGCGGGGTGCGCGGCTGGATCGGGCTCTCCGGCGTCGCGCCGGCGGCCGGCTGGGAAGACGTCGACGACTGGTGGCGCACCGGCCCGGACACCGCCCCGGACGTCGCGGTCGGCGACGACGACGCGCTCCGGCTGATGTACACCTCGGGCACCGAGTCGCGCCCGAAGGGCGTGCTGCTGTCGAGCCGCTCGCTGATCAGCCAGTACGTCAGCTGCGTGGTGGACGGCGGGATGACCGCGGACGACGTCGAGCTGCACTCGCTGCCGCTCTACCACTGCGCGCAGCTGGACTGCTTCTTCAGCGTCGACGTGTACCTGGGCGCGACCAGCATCATCCTGCCCGGTCCCGACCCGGCCGTCCTGCTGGCGACCATCGCGCGGGAACGGGTCACCAAGCTGTTCTGCCCGCCGACGGTGTGGATCTCCCTGCTCCGCCACCCGGACTTCGACACCACCGACCTCTCCAGCCTGCGCAAGGGCTACTACGGCGCCTCGGCGATGCCGGTGGAGGTCCTGCGCGAGCTGCAGCGGCGCCTGCCCGACGTGGCGCTGTGGAACTTCTACGGGCAGACCGAGATGTCCCCGCTGGCCACGATCCTGCGCCCGCACGAGCAGCTCGACCGGGCCGGCTCGGCCGGCCGGGCGTCGCTGAACGTCGAGACGATCCTGGTGGACGACGACGGCCGGCCGGTCCCGCCGGGCGAGGTCGGGGAGATCGTGCACCGCAGCCCGCACGCAGCGCTGGGCTACCACGACGACGAGGAGAAGACGGCCGAGGCCTTCCGGGACGGCTGGTTCCACTCCGGCGACCTCGGCGTGCTGAGCCCGGACGGCTACCTCTCGGTGGTCGACCGCAAGAAGGACATGATCAAGACCGGCGGGGAGAACGTGGCCAGCCGCGAGGTGGAGGAGGCGATCTACGAGCTCCCGGGTGTCGGCGAGGTCGCCGTCTTCGGGATCAGCCACCCGCACTGGATCGAGGCCGTCACCGCCGTCGTGGTGCCGAAGCCCGGGGCGACGCTCACCGCGGACGACGTGCACGCGCACGCCCGGGCCCGGCTGGCGGGCTACAAGCGGCCCAAGTACATCGTGCTGGCC
>JAOPWO010000173.1 GCA_025965635.1 Modestobacter sp.
CTGGAGCGCGTCGGCCTGCGGTGAGTACGTGTCCAGGGTGCGGAGGGCTGCGTAGCTGAAGCTGCCCAGCAGGTAGCCGTTGGTGAGCAGGAGGAAGACCAGCGCCAGAGCCGGGACGGCCTGCAGCCAGACGGCCGGACGGGCGTCCCCGGCGTCCCGGTCGGTCTGCTGGCCGGTGCCCCGCCCGCGGGCCGCCCGACGCCGCAGCCAGCCGAGTGCGGCGGCGACCAGGCCGAAGCCGACCACCCAGACGGCCAGGCTGTCGAAGGAGATGAAGGCGACGTACGGCGGGTCGAGGGGGTGCGGCATGCCCAGCAGCCAGGAGTACGCCCAGTCGTTCGGGCCGTGGAAGGCCAGGGCGAAGACGACGAGGAACGACCCGACGCCGGCCACCGCGGCCGGCCAGCGGATGCCGTCCCGGCCGGTGAGCGCCTGCACCAGCACCGGCGCGGACACGAGGAACAGGGCGAGGAACGCCGGGCCGAGGCCGGAGAGGGCGCCGAAGTGGTGCGTCCACTTGCTGGGCGTGATCCACAACAGCAGGAAGCCGAGGCCCAGCGAGTGGGCGGCGAGCACCAGGGCCGGCGGCAGCTCGTACCGCCGGACCCGGGCGGCCACGGCGACGAGCAGGTACCAGGCCAGGCAGAGCAGGCCGAGCAGCACCGCCGCCCGCCGGGCATAGGACCCCATGGCGATCGGCCGGAACAGGAAGTCGTACCGCTGGTACTCGTCGTACCAGTCGTTCTGCTCCTGGATGGACAGGAAGATCTCCTGGCCGCGGATGAAGTCGTGCAGCGTCCCGTCGCTGAACGCGACCGCGCTGGCCAGCGCACCCGGCGCCAGGAGCAGCGCTGCCCGGGTCCACCGGCCCAGACCCCTGCTGTGCTGCCGCAGCAGCTCGATGGTCGCGGGCAGGCCGGCGAGGACCGGTGCCAGGGCGACGAAGCCGGTGGGGTGGCAGACCGCGGCCAGGCTGGAGACGGCGAACGCGCAGGCCAGCGGGGTCAACCGGCGCCGCCGCAGCCCGGTCGCGACCAGCAGCAGCGACAGCACGGCGAAGCCGCCGACGAGCGCCTCGGGGCGCACGCCCATGCCGTAGGGCAGCCACCACGCGAGGAAGGCCGCGGCGAGGGTCAGCCGCAGCGCCGCGGGACCCCAGCGGTGCCCGGCCACCGCCGACGGCAGGCCGTCGCGAGCGGTGAACCGGCGCAGCACGAACCAGCTCAGCAGACCCACCACCAAGGCCGGGACCCGGAGCACGACGGGGCTGTCGCCGACGTTCTGCCACCAGTCGAGCACCCGGTAGAACCAGGTGAACGGGGTGAAGCTCTGGTTGAGCAGCTGGTAGTAGTTGCCGACGTAGCCCTCCGAGGAGGCGTTGCGCGCCATGGCGGCGTAGTAGCCGTCGTCGTCGGACATCGGGGCCAGGAACAGCCACAGCACCATCGTCGCGGGCACCAGGACGTCGATGACCGGGACCCGCCGACGCGACCGAGGTCCGTCCCCGGCCGGCGGCGCTGGGCCGCCGGGGACCCGCAGGTCCAGTCGGCGCAGCAGCAGGAAGGACGCGGCGACGGCGAGCAGCAGCACTCCGACCAGCAGCTGCTTCAGCACGCCCGGCGTGGTGTTGAACTGGTCGTCGACCACCAGCTCGGCGCGCAGCTCGTCACCGGCCGCGGGCGAGAGCGACGGGACCGACGTGGCGAGCACGTCGACGTCGGGCAGCACGATGGCGTCGGGTCGGTCCGACCGGTCGACCGAGCCGAGCCGGTCGCCGTCCCGGGTGGCCGTCAGCACGCCGTCGGCCCCCGTCAGCGCATAGCTGCAGTTCCCGGCCGGCGGCACCTCGTCGACGAGCTGCTCCCCGCGGGCGGTGACGGTCAGCCGGCCGTCCCGGACCTGGGCGACCATGCCCTCGGTCGTCGCCGTGGGCTGGGTGGGCACCATGGTGGCGAAGACGACACCGTCGGAGGTGCCGCCCGCGGCGGCCACGACACTGCAGGAGAACCGCACGTCCACGCTCAGCGGCGTCTGGTTGGTGAGCTCGAGCATCGTCGACCGGGGGGTGGCGGGGTCCTGCGGCCAGTTCACGGTGGGCATGCTCATCTGCACCGGCGCGACGGGCAGCAGCACCGCGGCACCGACCGCGACCAGCGCGGCGACCAGGGCACCGACCAGGATGCCGCGCCGATTCCCCGCCGTGGTGTCCGCTGCGGTCGCGCCGTCCCCGGTCACCGGACGACGTTCCACTACAGCCACGATGTCCCCTCCACCTCCCCGGCGGTTGCGGAGCCGGGACTCCCAGTGAACACCGTGCCCCTCGCCGGCATGAAGCCCGCACGCCGACGCGGGCGCGTCGGAGCCGATGGCCGTGCCGTTACCGTGGGCACCCGTGGACCCGCGCGACAGCCCCTCCGGCGAGTCCCGGAGCAGTGTCGCGAGCCGCCTGCCGGCCACGCTGCGCTCGGTCGGCTGGGTCGCCGGGTGCATCGTCGGGTCCGGGGTGCTGACCTACGCCTACCTCGCCCTGGTCGCCCGGGCGCTGCCCGCCGACGAGTACAGCTGGTTCGGCTCCTACTGGTCGCTGGCGCTGGTGATCGGCTTCGGCGCCTTCCTGCCGGTCGAGCTGGAGCTGGCCCGCCTGCTCAGCGTGCGGGGCCGGTCGCGTCCGCTGCCCCGCGGCACGGGGATCTCGCTGGCCGGGCTGACCGCGGCCGGTGCCGCCGTGCTGCTCGGCTCGGCCGCCGTTCTGGTGCCCGGCCTCGGCGGGCACCCCGGGTTCCTCGTCGCGCTGCTCGCGGTGTGCGCGGTCGCCCCCGGCCAGTT
>JAOPWO010000419.1 GCA_025965635.1 Modestobacter sp.
TCTCCCTCGAGCTGGGCGGCAAGAACCCGATGATCGTCTTCGGCGATGCCGACCCGGAGAAGGTCGCGACGGCCGCGGTCGCCGGGATGAACTTCGGCCACCAGGGTCAGTCCTGCGGCTCGACCAGCCGGCTGCTCCTCCACGAGGACCTCTACGACGACGTCCTGGAGCGTGTGGTGCAGAAGGTGTCGGCCCTGCGCCTCGGGGACCCCACTCTCGACGAGACCGACATGGGGCCGCTCAACTCCGCCCGGCACCTCACGAGCGTGCTCGGCCACATCGCCGCGGCCGAGGAGGACGGTGCCCGGCTCATGACGGGCGGACGGCGTCCCGAGGGGGCGCAGTTCGAGCGCGGGTTCTGGCTCCAGCCCACCGTCTTCGCCGACGTGACCCCCCAGATGCGACTGTTCCGCAACGAGGTCTTCGGCCCCGTCCTGGCGGTCAGCCGGTGGTCCGACGACGACGACGTCCTCGCGCTGGCGAACGGTGTCGACTACGGGTTGACCGCCTCCATCTGGACCGACGACCTCAACCGGGCACTGGTGGCCGCCCGGTCCGTGCACGCCGGCTACGTCTGGATCAACGGGAACTCCGCGCACTTCCCGGGCACCAGCTTCGGCGGCCGGAAGCAGAGCGGCACCGGGTCGGAGGAGGGGCTCGAGGAGCTGCTGAGCTTCACCGAGGTCAAGACGATCAACGTCGTCCTCCCGGCAGGGCTGAGCTGATCCCTGGCAGCAGCCCACGGGCGAGCGCGAACCAGGAACGGTAGGCGCGGTACTGCCATTAGGATCACGTCATGCCCGACGCGGTGACCAACGGCACCAAGGCCGGCCCCAACTACCCCATCTCGTCGGTCGACAACGCGCTCCGACTCGTGCTCATGCTCCGGGACCAGCCCCGGCTGCGACTGTCGGGGATCGCGGCGACCCTGGACATCGCACCGTCCACGGCCCACCGGCTGCTGGCGATGCTAGTCCACCACGGCTTCGTCCGGCAGGAGGACGGCATGGGCACCTACGTCGCCGGATCGGCTCTGCTGGACCTGGGGCTGGCCGCGGTGCGCAACCTCGACATCCGCACCTACGCCCGCCCGATCCTGGCTGACCTGGTGAAGAAGACCGACGAGACGGTGCACCTCGCGCAACTGGAGGGCAGCCGGATCCGGTACCTGGCGGCGGCCGAGAGCGGCCGGCCGCTGCGGGTCGCCGACCGGACCGGCCAGTTGCTGCCCGCGCACCGGACGGCCACCGGCAAGGCGATCCTCGCGTCGTTCACCGCCCGCCAGCTCGACGAGATCTTCTGCCTGGACGATGTCGGAGGCGGCGCCCGGCTCAGCCCGGCCGACCGCGAGCAGCTGGACGCCGAGCTGGCCGAGATCCGGGAACGCGGGTATGCGACCAACCACTTCGCGGCCGAGGACATCGTGTCGGTGGCGGTGGGGGTCCGCGACCACCGGGGAGCCAGTATCGCCTCCCTCAACGCCTCTGCCCCGTCCAGCCGGATGACCAGGAAGCGTCAGGTGGCCGTCGCCCGGGAGCTGCAGTCCGCCGCTGCCCAGCTCGAGGACCTGCTCGGCACCGTCGGCCGCACGTAGCGGCGGGCGACACGGGTCACCGGCGCCCGGGGCCCCGCAGCGTCGGGAAGCCCTCGGCCAGTTGCTCGAAGGCGTCGTGCAGTGCCCGGGCCAGTGGCCGGCGGCCGTCGGCGATCCAGACCTCGAACGCCGTGGTCGCCGCCGCCCGGGTGCTGGTGGCCACCAGCCGCGGCACCAGCGCCTCCGGCCTGGCGCCCGTGCGCCGGGCGACGTGCTCGGCGACCACCCGGTCGACCTCGTTGTACCGGACCTGCGAGTGGGCCTGCAGCGCCGGCTCGCCGAGGATCAGCCGCATCCGTTGGCGCAGCATCGGCAACTCGTCGAGGGAGTAGTCGTTGACCTCGACGTAGGCCGCGCAGATGGAGCTGAGCACCGGCTGATCGTCGCCGGTGGCGTCGAGCAGGGCCGCCAGTCGGTCGACGTGGGCGGCGAAGTCGCCCCACACCGCGTCGGCTTTGGTGGCGAAGTAGCGGAAGAAGGTGCGCCGGCTGATCCCGGCCGCGTCGGCCACCTCGTCGGTGGTCACGTTCTCGAAGCGCTGCCGCGAGAACAGCTCGAGGGCGGCCTGTTCGATCCGGGCACGGGTGTTCTCCCGGGCGTCCTCGAGTACCGCGGTCACACCTCGATCATCCCCTGCCCGCGCACTGCGGTGAGGGCGGCACAACGGCACCCCTCGTGAGCTTGCTGGTGGCACCCGGTGTCACTAACGTCTGCTGGGTACTGACCGTGACCCAGCTCATCCGGAGGTCCCATGCCCGAGACGACGCAGGACGACATCCAGGTCGAGACCGCTGCACCCGCCGAGGAGGCCCTCGTCGAGGAATCCCTGGTGGAGGAGGTCTCGATCGACGGCATGTGCGGGGTGTACTGATCGACGCCCCGCTGGTCACCGACTCCGCAGCCGGCAGCCAGCCGGCCGCGGAGGGGGTGACGATCCCCCGTGACGAGGTCCCCTTCGACCCCTCCGTGCCCTGGCGGAAGTCGCCGTCGGTGGCACTGCGGCCCGAGCCCTTCGGCGCGCTCGTCTACCACTTCGGCAACCGGAAGCTGTCCTTCCTGAAGTCGATGCCCCTGGTCGCGGTCGTGAAGGCGCTCCAGGACCACCCCGACGTCCCCAGCACCCTGCGCGCCTGCGAGGTGCCCCCGGCACAGCACGCGGCGTACGTCACGGCGCTGGCCACGCTCGCCCGCTCCCAGATGATCCAACGCCGCACCGAGGAGTCCACGTGACTGCCGTCCTGCCGTCCCGACCTGTCGAACGCCCCACCGGGGGGAGGCTCATCGACCAGTTCGAGTACGGCCTGGACGCCCCCATCTGCCTGACCTGGGAGCTCACCTACGCCTGCAACCTCTCGTGCGTGCACTGCCTGAGCTCCTCGGGTCGCCGGGACCCCGACGAGCTCAGCACCGCCGAGGCGAAGGCGCTGATCGACGAGTTCGAGCGGATGAAGATCTTCTACGTCAACATCGGCGGCGGCGAGCCGACGGTGCGGCCAGACTTCTGGGAGCTGCTGGACTACGCCGTCGACCACCACGTGGGGGTCAAGTTCTCCACCAACGGCTTTCGGATCACTCCCGAGCGGGCCGCCACGCTGGCCGCGACCGACTACGTCGACGTCCAGATCTCGCTGGACGGCGCGACCGCGGAGGTCAACGACGCCGTGCGCGGGCAGGGCACCTACGACGCCGCGATGAAGGCCCTGGCCAACCTGCAGGCCGCCGGGATGAAGGACTTCAAGATCTCCGTGGTGTGCACCCGGCACAACATCGGTCAGCTCGACGAGTTCAAGGCGATCGCCGACCGGTTCGGTGCCCAGCTGCGGCTGACCCGGCTGCGTCCCTCGGGCCGCGGCGCGGACGTGTGGGGGGAGCTGCACCCCTTCCCGGACCAGCAGCGCGAGCTCTACGACTGGCTGGTCGCCCACGGCGAGGGTGTCCTCACCGGTGACTCGTTCTTCCACCTCTCGGCCTACGCCGCCGAGGACGGGACGCCGGGCCTGCCCGGGCTCAACCTGTGCGGCGCCGGTCGCGTGGTCTGCCTGGTCGACCCGGTCGGGGACGTCTACGCCTGCCCCTTCGCGATCCACGACCGGTTCAAGGCCGGCAACGTGCGCAGCGTGACGGCGCCCGCCGACTCCCGGGTGATCGACTTCGACACCGTGTGGAAGCACTCCGAGCTGTTCACCGAGCTGCGCAGCCCGCAGTCCGGTGGCGCGTGCACCAGCTGCTCGGCGTACGACTCCTGCCGGGGTGGGTGCATGGCGGCGAAGTTCTTCGTCGGCATGCCGCTGGACGGTCCCGACCCCGAGTGCGTCAAGGGCCACGGCTCGGCCGGTCTGGCCGCGGCCGGGGAGCGTCCTGCCTCCTCCCAGGACCACTCCCACACCGGCACGGTCCGCAACGCCCCCGTGCCGCTGACGCTGCTCACCGCCCGGCCCGGAGCGGTGCCGGCAGCGACGGCCCGGCCCGACAAGGCCTGCGAGGAGAGCCCGCTGGCCGGCTTCTCCCCAGGTCGCTGAGCGACGTGGCCGGCCCCACACCGGGAGGCCCGGGCGGGGCCGGGAGCCGCGCGGCGCCGTCGCTGGGCAACCAGCGCTGGCCGCGGGTGGACCAGGAGCGTCCCCTGGTCCTGGTGCCGGTGGGCTCCACCGAGCAGCACGGGCCGCACCTGCCCCTGGCCACGGACGCGATGATCGCCCACGCCGTCGCCGCTCGTGCGGCGGCACAGCTGCTGGGGGAGGGGCGGGCCGTGCGGGTCGCGCCGACGCTGGGGTACGGCGCCAGCGGGGAGCACCAGGACTTCCCCGGCACCATCTCCATCGGCACCGAGGTGCTCCGGTCGGTCCTGGTCGAGCTGGGCCGTTCGGCCTGCCTCTGGGCCGAGGGCGTCGTGCTCGTCAACGGCCACGGCGGCAACGCCCGCGCCGTGCTGGGGGCCGTCCGGCAGCTGCGCTCGGAGGGCCGCGCCGTGTCGTGGACGTCCTGCGACCTCCCGGGCGCCGACGCCCACGCGGGCCGCACCGAGACCTCGCTGCTCCAGCACCTGGCCCCCTGGGCCGTGCGCACCGACCTCGCCGAGCCCGGCAACACCGCGTCGGTGCGGTCGCTGATGCCCCGCCTGCGGGCCGACGGCGTGCGCGCCGTCTCGCCCAACGGGGTCCTCGGCGACCCCACCGCGAGCACCCCCGAGCTCGGCCGGACGCTGCTCAGCACCCTCGTCGCCCGCCTGGTCGGGGAGCTGCGGGTGCTCGACGTCGGCCCGGACGGGCGGCTCACCCGGGTCGCGTCCGACGCGCCGACGGGGTCGTCGTGAGTGGCGCAGTCCCTGGAGGATGTTCTGCACAGCCCCCGGTGCCCGACCGCGCCCCCGACCCGGACTCCTAAGGGGGCGGGCCTGCGTCGGTCGCGCTGGTG
>JAOPWO010000275.1 GCA_025965635.1 Modestobacter sp.
TCCACGAGGTGACCTCGCGGCTGCACGACAGCGACGACGCCCGGGAGGGCCTGAGCAACTTCGTCACCGCGGTGCGCGAGGCGTTCCGGGCCTCGGTCGCCGAGCTGGTGCTGCTCGGCGGCGACGCGGACGCCGCCTCGATGACCCGCAGCCGGGAGGGCCAGGAGACGGTCGCCCTGCTCCCCGTGCGCGAGACGGACGACCTGGCCGGCCTGCTGCAGTCGGTGACGGGGGAAACCCTGACCACCTGGACCGGCGTCGCACCCGACGGGCCGCTGGGCCGCTACATCGCCCGGCGCGGACTCAAGGACGGGGTCATGGCGGTGCTGCGCACCGATGAGCGGGTGCACGGGCTGCTGCTGGTCGCCGGGCGGCTCGGCGAGGTGTCGACCTTCTCCGGCAGCGACCGGACCCTCCTGGAGACCTTCGCCCGCCACGTGGCGACATCGCTGGAGCGCGGCCGGCTGCAGAGCGACCTGCGGCACGTCACCGAGCTCAAGGAGGAGCTGCGCCACCAGGCGATGCACGACGCCCTCACCGGCCTGCCCAACCGGACGCTCTTCCTGGACCGGACCCAGCACGCGGTCCACCTGGCCGGCCGCAACGGATTGTGGCCCGCGGTGCTGTACATCGACCTCGACGGGTTCAAGCCGGTGAACGACACCTACGGCCACGAGGCCGGTGACGTCCTGCTGCGGGCCTTCGCCGAGCGGCTGGACGACTGCCTGCGGGCAGCCGACACCGCCGCCCGCCTGGGTGGGGACGAGTTCGCCGTGCTGCTGCACGGGCCGATCGACCAGGACGGCGTCCAGCACGTCCTCGACCGCATCCGCGGTCAACTGGACGTGCCCGTCGACCTGGGCGCCGGGCGCGTCGGCACCGTCGGCGCGAGCATCGGCGTCGCCTTCGCCGATGCCCGGACCGACGTCGACACCCTGATCAGGCATGCCGACGTCGCGATGTACACCGCCAAGCGCGGCGGCCGCGGCATCTCCGTCTTCTTCGAGGAGGCTCTGGGGGAGACCAGCCCGGACCGGCCGGACCCCGCAGCGGAGCTGGCCGGCGCCCTCGACCGCGGCGAGTTCACCGTCGTCTACCAGCCGTTGGTGGACCTGCGCACCGGTCGGCCGACCGGCGCCGAGGCGCTGGTCCGCTGGCAGCACCCCGACGGCGTCCGGCCGCCGGACAGCTTCATCCCGCTGGCCGAGGAGACCGGTCTCATCACCGAGATCGGGAACTTCGTGCTGCGCGAGGCCTGCCGTCAGGCCGCGCGCTGGGTCGGTGCCTGCGGGGATCCGATCCCGCTCTTCGTCACCGTCAACCTGTCCGCCCGGCAGGTCGTCGACCCACGGATCGTCGACCAGGTCGGCCGGGCCCTGGCCGAGGCACACCTGGACCCGGCGCAGCTGGTCGTGGAGATCACCGAGACCGTGCTGATGCAGGACCGGGACGCTGCGGCGAGGAACCTGCGGGGACTCAAGGGGCTCGGCGTCCGCATCGCGATCGACGACTTCGGCACCGGGTACTCGTCGCTGGCCTACCTCTGCCGCTTCCCGCTGGACATGCTCAAGGTCCCCCGCGAGTTCGTCGACGGCCTCGGGCGCGACGCGAACGCCGACGTCGTGACCCGTGCCGTCGTCGAGCTGGCCGGCGCCCTCGGGCTGCTCACGGTGGCCGAGGGGATCGAGACGGCCGACCAACGTGAGCGCGTGTCCGAGCTCGGCTGCGACCTCGCGCAGGGCTACCTGTTCTCCCGCCCGGTCGCCGCGGAGACGGTTCTGGCGCTCCTGACCGCCTCCGGCGCGTCCCGCCCCACGTCGGCACAGCTCAGCTGCACCACCGGGTGAGGCATCTCGGTCCCCGTTCCGCAGCACCCACCGCAGCACCGATCAGGAGGACCATGATGCCGACCTCGCCGTCCGCTCCGCCTGCGGTCGAGACCGCCGACGACGTGCCGGCCCGCCAGGGGCAGCTGCTTCGTGAGCTGGGTGTCCTCGACCGCCCCGCCGACGCCGAGCTCACCGCCGCCCTGCGGTTGGCCTGCGCGCTGACCGGCGTGCCGTTCGCCCGGTTCAACCTGCTCGACACCGACCGGCAGCTCACCCTCACCGCGGTGGGCGACGAGGCCGGTGAGGTGCCGCGCGCCCACTCCGTCTGCGCACGCACCAGCCGCCGTCCCGGCGTCTTCTGGTCGGCGGACCTGTCCGCCGACCCGGAGTTCAGCGACCACCCGTTCGTCACCGGCGAGGTCGGCGCCCTGCGCTTCTACGCCAGCGCCCCCATCGACATCGACGGCGTGCCGGTCGCCACCGTCTGCCTGTACGACACGCGGCCCCGTGCGGTCACCGACGAGCAGCTGCAGCAGCTGGCCGATGTGGCCGAACTCGCCCGCGGCATCATCCTGCGCGGTCGCTACATCCGCCGGGCCGCTGAGCTCGCCACCGCCGCCGAGGACGCGCGCGCCGAACTGGCGCGCGCCCGGGCATTCGACCGCGCGCTGCTGGACTCCCTGTCGGTCGGCGTCGTCGCCAGTGACGCCACGGGGGAGCCCAGGCTGGTCAACAAGGTCATGCAGACGTGGCTGGAGGA
>JAOPWO010000290.1 GCA_025965635.1 Modestobacter sp.
CTCGGCCGGGTGGGTGGGCGCCGCACCGCCGGGCAGCAGGTCCGCGGCGCGGTCCAGGGCCAGGAGTGCGGCGCCACCGGCGGCCGACAGCGCCGGGTCGCGATCGCCGGCCAGCGGCCGGCCCAGCTCGGCCGACAGCGTCTCGGCCACCAGCGGCACCCGGGTGCTGCCACCGGCGAGCACCACGGCGTCCAGGTCGTCGACCGTCCGGCCCGCGGCGGCCACCGCCCGCCGGAGCAGGTCGACCGAGTCCTCGACGGCATCGGCGATGAGGTCCTCGACGTCCTCGCGGACCACCCGGACGGCGCAGGCGACCCCGTCGACCTGCACGTCGACCCGGACGTCGGTCTCGCTGGAGAGCGACTCCTTGGCGGCCGTGCAGGCGCGGCGGAGGGCGGCCCGCTCGGCCGGGTGGGTGGGCGCCGCACCGCCGGGCAGCGAGCCGACCACGTGGCGGAGGACGGCGTCGTCGAGGTCGCGGCCACCCCAGGCCAGCGGCGCGGGCGGCGCCGCCAGTGTCTCGATGGCTCCGCCGGCCGTCGTGCGCAGCACCGCGGTGTCCAGCGACCCGGCACCCAGGTCGTAGACGGCGACGGTGGACCCGGCGGTCAGCGCGCCGGTGGCCAACTGCCCGCGGACCACCGCCTCCGCGCCGGAGACCACCGACGAGCGCGGGAGGCCGGCGGACCGGAGGGCAGCAGCGAGCAGGTCCCGGCGGTGGCTGCCCCAGGACGGCGGGACGGTGAGCACCGTCCACCCTGCCGGGGCCCCTTCGCGGTGGGCAGCGAGCTCGTGCGCGCGGGTGGCGATGGCCGCCACGGCGGTCGCGGCGGGGAACGCCCGGCCGCCGCCCACCAGCGGCGTGGCGGTGCCGACGCGCTGCAGTACGTGCTCGACCAGGCTCCCGGCCGGTCCCGGACCCGGGGGCGGCAGGACCGACAGCCGGCCGCCGACCAGCGCCACGGCGGCCGACCCGGCGATGGTGCCGCGCCCGAGGGGCACCGGCTCGGGGGCAGGCCCCCGACCCTGGTCGTCCGGCCGGCACACCGCAGCCAGCACGGTCTGGTCACCGACATCGATCCCGAGCCCGTACGTCCGGTCGCGCATCAAGCATTCCCCCCGCTGATCCGGGTGCCGGGCCGCTCCGCCCAGCACGGGCAACGTAACTGTCCGCGCACGCCTTGTGTGGCTACCGGGACGAATGGGGTACCCCGCGATCGCTGGGGTCGCCGACACCCCGGTGCCCCTAACGCAGTGTCAGGGGGTACCCCCCAACGGGTGTCGGAAAGCAGGGGGCTCCGCCCCGATGAGCCGGAACGGCTGCGTCCGGAGACTGGTCTCCAGCAGCCGGACGACGGGCGGACGGCGCAGATCACCAGGAGTCGATCCCCATGGCCAACCTCGCGACCTCCCTGCTCGACTTCATCCTCGACCTGCTCGGCGACCCCGAGACGGCCGCCGACTTCCAGGCCGACCCGCAGGCCACCCTCGCCGCGGCCGGGCTCGCCGACGTCTGCCCGGCCGACGTGCAGAACGTGCGGATGGTGCTGGAGGACAGCGCACCGCTCGGAGTCGGCCCGACCGGCCTGGCGCACGTCGCCCCGGTCGGGGCAGTCGCGCCGGCGACCGTCACGGCCGTCGCGCCGGTCGCCGCCACGACGACCCAGGTCTCGCCCGCCACCGCGCCCGCCGAGGCCGACTCCGACTCCGGCCCCGACGCCGGCTCGGTGGTCGAGCAGCTGCGCTACATCCAGCAGACCTTCACCTTCGACGCGAGCACGAACATCGACGCCCGGGACAGCGTCTGGGCCGGCAAGGACGTCTACCAGCTGTTCGGCGACGACTCGGTGATGGCCGCCGGCGGCAGCGTGGCCGCCGGCGGCGACGTCGAGGACGTCACGGTCGACCACAGCATCGAGGACGCCTACAACATCGACGGCTCGTTCAACCCGGCGAACTCGGGCAACACCGTCGAGGGAGACGGCAACGCGGTCGGCCGCGGCAACGACGTCGAGAACACCGACAACTCGATCGAGGTCGACGACAGCACCGGCACCACCATCGGCGACGACAACGACAGCGGCGACGCGGTCTCCGGGGTCGGCAACGTGGTGGGCAACGACGTGGACCTGGACGTCGACACCACCACGACCACGACCACGTCCACCAACACGGTCGAGGACTCCTACGACGACGAGTCCGTCGAGGTCGACCTCGACGGGTCGTTCAACGAGACCGACAGCTCCACCAACACCGACCTGGACCTCGACGTCGAGCTCGACGACGTGACCGTCGGGAACGACAACATCGGTGGCGCCGCCTCCCTGGACGCCTCGACGACGGTCGAGGACAGCGGCAACACCGAGGTCTCGGACTTCCTCAACGGCAACGTGGTCGCCGTCGACGACGCGATCGCCGCGGCCGACAACGAGGTGGACGCCTGATCCGCGCGTCGGTTGCTCCCGGACCCCCTTTCCCGGTGGACTGACCGCAGGACCGACGGAGCCCGGCTCCGCCGCCCCGACCGGGGTGGCGGGGCCGGGCACCCGGCTGCACAGGGGGGACGACGATGGTGGCACCACCGCTCACGCTGCTCGACCGTGCCCTCGAGCTGACCGCCGCCGCCGACCGGCCCGACCTGCACCGCCGGCTCACCGTCGTGCGCGAGCGGGTGCAGGACCCCGCCGTCCGGGTGCTGGCGGTGGGCGAGCCGAACCAGGGCAAGAGCATGCTGGTCAACGCCCTGGTGGGCGCTCCGGTGTGCGTGGTCGGGCAGGGCGACGAGACGCGGGTGCCGGTGGTCGTGCGGCACGGCGACTCCGCTGCGGCCGCGCTCGTCTACTCCTCCGGGGAGAGTGACGGACCGGTCCCGGCCGCCGGCGGAGCGGTCAGCCGCGTACCGGTCCCGGTCGGGTCGTTGGTCGCCGAGCTGGCCCGGGCGGCCGGCGCCGACGACGGCGGCCGGCTGGCGGCAGCGGAGGTGACGCTGCCCCGCCGGTTGCTCGAGGGCGGCCTGCAGCTGGTCGACACGGCCGGCGTCGGCGGCGTCGGGTCGACGGCGGCGCTGCGCACGATCGACCTGCTGCCCGCCGCGACCGCCGTCCTGGTCGTGTCGGACGCCTCCCAGGAGTTCACCGCCCCGGAGATGGCGTTCCTCCGCCAGGCCGCCGCCCTCTGCCCGGCCGTGGTCTGCGTGCTGACCAAGATCGACGCATCGCCGGAGTGGCGCCGGATCGCCGAGCTCGACCGGGCCCACCTCGACCGGGCCGGTCTGGACCTGCCGCTCCTGCCCGTCTCCGCCACGCTGGAGCTGCTGGCCGTGCAGCGCAAGGACCGCGGGCTGCACGAGGAGTCCGGCCTGGGCGCCCTGGCCGCGCACCTCCGCCGGGAGGTGGTGGACCGGGCGGAGACGCTGGCCCGGCGCTCCACCGTGCACGACCTCACCTCGGTGACCGAGCAGCTGGCGCTCTCCCTCCGCACCGAGCTGGCCGGTCTCCAGGACCCGGCCCGCAACGAGGAGCTGCTGGCCCAGCTGGAGGGCGCCCGCACCCGGGTGGAGGACCTGCGCCGGCGGTCCTCGCGCTGGCAGCAGGTGCTGGCCGACGGTGTCACCGACCTGATGGCCGACATCGACCACGACCTGCGGGACCGGGCCCGGGTGATCACCCGGGAGGCCGACGAGGCCGTCGACGCCCACGACCCCGGCCCGCTGTGGGACGACCTGACCGACTGGCTGGACCAGCGGATCGGCGGCGCCGTCGCGGACAGCTACGTGTGGGCCAGCCAGCGGTCGGAGTTCCTGGCCGCCGAGGTGGTCGACCAGTTCGCCCGGGACGGCGGGATCGCGCTGCCCGACCTGCCGATCGGGGACGGCGCGGAGGTCCTCGGGTCGCTCGTCGAGCTCGACGACATCGACCGCGGGGCGATGACCGTGCCGCAGCGGGTGCTGATCGGGATGAAGGGCTCCTACAGCGGCGTGCTGATGACCGGGCTGATCACGAGCATGGTCGGGTTCGGCCTGATCAACCCGGTCTCGCTGGCCGCCGGCGTCGTCATCGGCACCAAGGCCTACCGCGACGACCGGCTGAACCGCAGGCAGCGCCGGCAGGCCGAGGCCAAGGCGGCCGTGCGCCGGCACGTCGACGAGGTGGTCTTCCAGGTCGGGAAGCAGTTGAAGGACCGGCTGCGGCTGGTCCAGCGCACGCTGCGTGACCTGGTCAGCGACACCGCCGACGAGATGTCCCGGACGCTGGCCGATGCGGTCCGGGGTGCCCAGCAGTCGGTGAAGGTCGCCGCTGCCGAGCGGGACGCCCGGCTGCGGGAGGTGCGCCGGCAGCTGGCGCTGGTCGAGCGGCTGGCCGCCGACGTGGCCCAGCTCACCGCCCGGGAGGTCCCTCCGGAGCAGCGTGCCCCGCGGGAGCTGGGCCCGCGGGAGAGGTCGTCGTGACCACGGGCCCGGCCGGCCGGCACCGGCCGGTCGGGGGACGCGGTGGCGGATCGGAGCTCCTCGACGACGTCCGGGCCCTGCTCGCCGCCGCCGCCGTCGTCCACCGCGACCGACCGGAGGCGGTGGCGCGGCTGGGCGCCCAGCGCCGCCGGCTGGACGAGCCGCTGCGGGTGGCCCTGACCGGCCGGGTCAAGGCCGGGAAGTCGACCCTGCTCAACGCCCTGGTGGGGGAGCGGCTGGCGCCCACCGATGCGGGGGAGTGCACCCGGGTGGTCACCTGGTTCCGCAACGGGCCCACCCCGCAGGCCGTGCTGCACCGGGTCGACGGGGCGCGGCGGTCGCTGCCCGTCCGGCGGGTGGGCGGTGGGTTGCAGCTCGACCTGGCCGGCACGCCGCCGCAGGACGTGGCCCGGCTGGTGGTCGACTGGCCGTCGTCCGGGCTGCAGCCGGCGACGCTGATCGACACCCCGGGCATCGCCTCCCTGTCGGCCGACGCGAGCGCCCGCACGCAGGCGTTCATCGAGGACGACGGGCAGCTCTCCGGCGCCGACGCGGTCGTCTTCCTCACCCGCCAGGTGCAGCCCGCCGACCTGGCCTTCCTGGCCGCCTTCCAGGAGGCGACCGGCGGCGCCGGGCTGCACACCACGACGATCACGGTGCTCTCCCGCGCCGACGAGCTCGGCTCCGGCCGGCTGGACGCCTACCTGGCGGTGGAGGACGTCGCCCGCCGCACGGCGGAGCTGCCGGCGGTGGCCGCGCTGAGCCAGACCGTCCTGCCGGTGGCCGGGCTCGTTGCGTTCGGTGGCCGGACCCTCCGGCACGCGGACTTCGTCGCGCTCGCCACGCTGGCGCAGGCCGAGCGGGCCGACGTCGAGGACGTGCTCCTCAGCGCCGACCGGTTCGGCCGGCCGGACGTCCCCGTCCCGCTGTCGCGCGCCACGCGGGCGTCCCTGCTCGAGCGGCTGGGCCTGTTCGGCATCCGGCTCGCGGTGGGTTTGATCCGCACCGGCGTCGCCGGCACCGCGCCCGCGCTGGCCGACGCGCTGGTCGCCCGCAGCGGGCTGGCCGAGCTGCAGCGGCTGCTGGCGGTCCAGTTCACCGAGCGCAGCGCCGCGCTGAAGGCCGGGGCCGCGCTGCGGCTGCTGGAGGACCTGCTGCGCGATCAGCCGGTCCCCGGCGACGACGCGCTGTGGCGGGAGCTGGAGCGGGTGCGCTGCGGCTCCTCCGACCTGGTCGAACTGGACCTGCTGGGCCGGTCGCGCGCCCCGGGTGGCCCCTTCCCGGCCGAGGTGCGGGCCGAGGCCGAACGGCTGCTCGGTGGGGCGGGAGCCGGCCCGGCGGCCCGGCTGGGGCTGCCCGAGGAGACGGCTGCGGAGGAGCTGCGGGCCGCCGCCGCGGGCGCGGTGACCCGCTGGCGGGCGTGGTCGGCCGATCCGCTCACCCCGCGGGCGGCGGTGGACGCCGCCGAGGTGGTGGTGCGGTCGTGCGAGGAGCTGCTCGGGGTGCTGGACGCCGGGGTGCCGGACGCCGGGGTGCCGGGCTCAGCGCTGCCGGCTGGACCAGCTCCGCGACGATCGGGGCAGCACGAGAGTCAGGAGGCCGGCCACCACCAGCGCGCCCTGACCGAGGAAGGCGACCCGGGCCACCGGCACCGCGCCGTTGACCAGGCCCTGGTCCACGTCGACCGCCAGCAGGGTCAGCCCGCCCGCCACCGCCAGGGCCCACCACGCCCCGGACCGGCCGCGTAGCACCAGCAGCAGGCACAGGCCGACCAGGGCGACCAGCGCGGCGCTGCCGGCGCCCGCGGCGGTCAGGGTCGTGTCCACGCCCTCGCGCGCCAGGTCGGCGGACCGGCTGGGGTCGTCATCCTGCGCCGAGGCCATCAGCCGGTCGCGGACGGCGTCGAGATCGGCCGCGGCCGCGATCAGCCCGAGCAGC
>JAOPWO010000291.1 GCA_025965635.1 Modestobacter sp.
ACCGTCCGCCGCAGCTCGGCGAGGTCGGCCTGCTGAGCGCGCAGGAAGTCCACCTGGTCGGCCAGCGGGCGCACCGCCGTCTTCACCACCCGGTCGCGGCCCTTCTCCGCGGCCGTCCGCCGCCGCACCTCCGCCTCGACCGCCGCGCGGAAGGCGGCGATGCGCTCCTTGCCGGTGTGCCGGGCGACCTGCTCGGCCAGGCCGCTGCGCTCCTCGCCGGCCAGCAGCCCCTGCACCAGGCCGGCCAGCAGGGTGTCCGGCGACAGCGCCCGCAGCACGCGGTAGCTGAAGAACGACTGCCCCGCCGCGGTCGGCCGGCCCTGCCCCAAGACGTCGACGGCGGTGCGGGCGAACCGGCGCAGCGACTCCGGGTCGCCGGCCAGCAGCAACCGCAGCAGCTCGGTCCGCAGCTGCTCGGCCAGCTCGCCGGGATCGCCGCCGGCCAGCGGCAGCAGCTCGCCGTCCAGGTCGTCCCCGGTCCCCCCGTCGTCCGGGGGGCGTCCCGCGCCCGCCGCGGCCGGCCGGTCGGTCAGCGGCCACCACAGGTCGAACAGGACGTCGAACGCCGGCCGCTGCGCGGCCCGCTGGAGCAGCACCGCACCCAGCCCGTGGCGGAGCTGCTCGCGGTCGAGCAGCTCCACCACGGTGAGCACCTCCGCGGCGTCCACCGCCTGGCTGATCCCGACCGGGATCCCGGCCTCCCGCACCGCGCGGACGAAGCCGTCCAGGTGGCCGACGAGCCCTCCCGGCTCGGCGAGCGGGGCGCCGGGCATCAGTTCAGCCGCAGCTCGGCGACGGCGCGGGTCTGGTCGCTGGCGTGCTTGAGCACCACGCCGAGGGTCGCGCCGACCGCTGCGGGGTCCAGGGTGTCCAGACCCAGCGCCAGCAGCGTCTGAGCCCAGTCCAGCGTCTCGGAGATCGACGGCGCCTTCTTCAGCTCCAGTGCCCGCAGCGCCCGGACCGTGCGCACCAGCTGGTCGGCAAGCGCCGGAGCGAGGTCGGGCACCCGGGAGAGCACGATCTGCCGTTCCCGTTCCGCGCTCGGGTAGTCCAGCGCGAGGTACAGGCAGCGGCGTTTGAGCGCCTCGGACAGCTCACGGGTCGCGTTGGAGGTGAGCACCACCAGCGGCCGGCGGACGGCGGTGATCGTGCCCAGCTCGGGGATGGTGACCTGGAAGTCGCTGAGCACCTCCAGCAGCAGACCCTCGACCTCGACGTCGGCCTTGTCGGTCTCGTCGATCAGCAGGACCGTCGGGTCGGTGCGCCGGATGGCCGTGAGCAGCGGCCGGGCGAGCAGGAACTCCTCGCCGAAGACGTCGTCGTGCACGGTGTCCCAGTCGGCCCCGCCGGCCGTCCCGGTCCCGGCGGCGGAGATCCGCAGCAGCTGCTTCTTGTAGTTCCACTCGTACAGCGCGCGTGCCTCGTCCAGCCCCTCGTAGCACTGCAGCCGGATCAGCTCGGCGCCCGTGGCGGTGGCCAGCGCCTTGGCCAGCTCCGTCTTGCCGACCCCTGCCGGCCCCTCGACGAGCAGCGGCTTGCCCAGCCGGTCGGCGAGGAAGACCGTGGTCGCGATCTGGGCGTCGGGGAGGTAGCCGGCGGCGGTCAGCCGCGCGGTCACGTCCGCCACGTCGGCGAACTGGGCGGCGTGCGTCGGCGGGCGGGGCATGCGGCTCCTGCTGGGGCGGTGGGGCGGGTCACCCCGCGGGGGGGACGACGTCGGTCCGTCAGCGGACGTGGCCGCTGCCGGTGACGATGAAGGTCGTGGAGGTGAGCTCCGGCAGGCCCAGCGGCCCGCGGGCGTGCAACTTCTGGGTCGAGATGCCGATCTCGGCGCCGAAGCCGAACTCACCGCCGTCGGTGAAACGGGTCGAGGCGTTCACCAGCACGGCGGCGGCGTCGACCCCGGCGGTGAAGTCGGCGATCGCACCGGCGGAGTCGGCCACGATCGCCTCGCTGTGCCCGGTCCCCCACCGCGCGATGTGGTCCAGCGCCTGCGGCAGGTCGTCGACCACCCGCACCGCCATGTCCAGCGACAGGTACTCGGTGGCCCAGTCCTCGTCGGTGGCCGGGACGACGGCGTCGTGTGCCCGTGCGGCAGCCTCGTCGCCGTGCAGGGTCACCCCGGCGTCGGCCAGTGCGGACAGCAGCCGCGGCAGGAAGGCGACGTCCCGGTGGACCAGGAGAGTCTCCGCGGAGTTGCAGACGCTGATCCGGGAGGTCTTCGCGTTCAGCACGATCGCCTCGGCCATCGCCGGGTCGGCGGAGGCGTCCACGTAGACGTGGCAGTTGCCCACACCGGTCTCGATCACCGGGACCGTGGACTCCTGCACGACGCGCGAGATCAGCGACGCGCCACCCCGCGGGATGACCACGTCGACCAGGCCGCGGGCGTTGAGCAGCTCCCCCACCGACGCGCGGTCGGCGGGCAGCAGCGCGATCGACCCGGCCGGCAGTCCGGCCTTCTCGGCGGCCTCGGTGAGGACGGCGACCAGCGCGGTGTTGGTGCGGTGGGCCGAGGCCGACCCGCGCAGCAGCGCCGCGTTGCCGCTCTTCAGGCACAGGCCTGCCGCGTCGACGGTCACGTTCGGCCGGGCCTCGTAGACGATCCCGACGACGCCCAGCGGCACCCGGACCTGGCGCAGCTGCAGTCCGTTGGCCAGCGTCGAGCCGCGGACCACGTCGCCCACCGGGTCGGGCAGCGCGATGAGGTGGCGCAGCGCGTCGGCCACCCCGGACAGCCGGGCGCGGTCCAGCCGGAGTCGATCGAGCAGCGATGTCGGCGTGCCGGCATCAGCGGCGGCCTCGACGTCGGCGGCGTTGGCGGCGAGCACCTCGTCGGCCCGCTCCAGCAGCGCCTCGGCCATCGCGGCGAGCGCGGCGTCCTTGGTCTCGGTGGGCAGGGTGCGCAGCACTCGGGCGGCCTCGCGGGCGCGCGTCGCTGCGGCTCCGATCAGCGGGAAGTCGGCGGCGGACACGGGTCGAGACTACGCGGCGGCGCCGCTGCGGCCACGGCCTGCGCCGGATGATCGGCAACCTCCGCGACGTGGGGAACAGCGTGCCGGCAGGGCTCCGCAGCAGGCAGCCTCCGTCGGTGTCCACGCCCCGGTCCACCGCGAGGTACTTCTCCGGGCTCGCCCGGTGACCCACGCCGCCGTCGTCGGCGGCCTGCTGCTGGCGTCACTGGCCGGCGGGCCGGACCTCGCCCGCTGTGGTCCGGTGGCGATCGGGGTGCTCGTGGCGGTCCCGGTGGTGCTGTACCCGGCCCTGCAGCGCGCCGCCCGGTGGGTCAGCCGGAGTGGCGGGCGAGCCGGTGCCGCAGCCGGTTGCGGACGGCGGGCCACTCGGCATCGGTGATCGAGAAGACCACCGTGTCCCGCAGCGAGCCGTCGGGCTGCCGGCGGTGGTTCCGCAGCACGCCGTCCTGCTTCGCGCCGAGCGCCGCGATCGCCGTCCGGGACCGGGTGTTGTGCCAGTGCGTCCGGAACTCGACAGCCAGGCAGCCGAGCACCTCGAACGCGTGGCCGAGCAGCAGCAGCTTGCTCTCGGTGTTGACCCCGGTGCGCTGGGCGGATGCGGCGGTCCAGGTGTAACCGATCTCCAGCCGCGGGGTCTCGGCGTCGACGTTGCAGTAGGTGGTCATCCCGACCACGGCGCCGGTGTCGTTGCGGCGCACGGTGAACGGCAACATCGCGCCGGCGTCCCGCAGGGTCAGCTTGGCCTCGACGTCGGCGGTCATCCCCTCGCGCGTCGGCACCGAGGTGTACCAGAGCTCCCACAGCCGGCCGTCGGCGGCGGCTGTCGCCAGCGCACCGGCGTGCTCGCGGCGCAGCGGCTCCAGGGTGACGACGTCGCCGACCAGCGTGACCGGCTCCAGGCCCTGGTGCAGGGGCCCGCGGCGAGCCTGCGAGTCGTGGGGGGCACCGGGGTCCTTCATCAGGCGCGCAGCGCGCGGAGCACCCGCTTGCGGGCCTCCCCGGTCAGCCGGTCGACGAACAGCTTCCCGTCCAGGTGGTCGACCTCGTGCTGCAGGCAGCGCGCCAGCAACCCGCTGCCCTCGATCCGCAGCGGCGCCCCGTGCACGTCGAACCCCTCGGCCACGCAGTGCATCGCCCGCACGGTCGGCGCGTACAGGCCCGGGATCGACAGGCAGCCCTCGTCGTCGTCCTGCAGCTCCTCGGACCGCTCGGTGATCACCGGGTTCACCAGGTGCCCGATGACGCCGTCGACGTTGTAGGAGAAGAGCCGCAGGCCCACGCCGATCTGCGGGGCGGCCACGCCGGCCCGGCCGGGGTGGTCGACGGTGTCCTCGAGGTCCCGGACCAGAGCGGCCAGGTCGCGGTCGAAGGCCCGGACCGGGTCGGCGGGCGTACGCAGCACGGGGTCCCCGAGCTCGCGGATGGGGCGGATCGTCACGGCGAGAGTCTCTCAGCCCCGGGTGGGACGCCGGATCAGGACCATCTCGTCGCGGTGCACGACCTCCCGGCGGTGCTCCGGATCGAGGTCACCGGTCTTGCGGCCGAGCAGGTCGGGCATCTCCCGGGCGTCGTAGGCGACCAGGCCGCGGGCGACGACGACGCCGTCCGGACCGACCAGTTCGACCGGGTCGTCGGCGAGGAACTGCCCGGTGACCCCGGTGATCCCGGCGGCCAGCAGCGAGGCGTGCCGTTCCCGGACCGCACGCACCGCCCCGTCGTCCAGCAGCAGGCGGCCGCGCGGACGGCTGGCGTAGCGCAGCCAGAACTGCCGGCCCGAGGGCCGGCGTCCGGAGGCCGCGAACAGCGTGCCCACCCGCTCGCCGGCCAGCGCCGCCGCGGCCAGCGGCGTGGAGGTCACGACGACGGGCACCCCGGCGGACGAGGCGATGAACGCCGCCTCCACCTTGGTCGCCATGCCGCCGGTGCCCACCCCGTTGCGGCTGGCCGAGCCGAGGGTGACCGCGGCCAGGTCGCCGCGACCACGCACGGTGTCGATCAGCTGGGCCGGACCGCTGCGCGGGTCGCCGTCGTACACGCCGTCGACGTCCGAGAGCAGCACCAGCGCGTCCGCGACCGCCACGTGCGCCACCAGTGCGGCGAGCCGGTCGTTGTCGCCGAACCGGATCTCCTCGGTGGCGACCGTGTCGTTCTCGTTGACGATCGGCAGCACCCCGAGCGCCAGCAGCCGCTCGACGGTCTGCCGGGCGTTGCGGTAGTGGCTGCGCCGGGTGAGGTCGTCGGCGGTGAGCAGCACCTGTCCGACGGTCACGTCGTGGGCGGCGAAGGCGTCGGCGTAGGTCTGCACCAGCCGTAGCTGGCCGACGCTGGCGGCTGCCTGCGCCGTCGCCAGGTCGCGGGGTCGCCCGTCCAACCCCAGCGGGGCGAGCCCGGCCGCGATCGCGCCGGAGGAGACCAGCACGACCTCGCGACCGCCGGCGCGCAGCGCGCCCAGCACGTCCACCAGCGCCCGCAGCCGGTCGACGTCCAGCCCGCCGGGCAGGGTGGTCAGTGAGGACGAGCCGACCTTGACCACGACCCGACGGGCGCCGGCGATCTCCGGTCGCGTGCTCACCTGTCGTCGACGGGGAGGTCGTCGGGGACGTCGTCGTCCAGTGGGGTCAGCTCGTAGGGCACCCGGCGGGCCTTCTTGGCGGCCAGCCGCTCGTTGGCGCGCATCCGGCTGTCACTCTCCAGCCGGGTGTCGGTGCCCCGGCCGCCCAGCCCGGCAGTCTCCTCGATGGTGAGGGTGCCGGCCGGCAGGGTCGGCTCCCAGTCGAAGGTGACGTCACCGATCGTGATGGCATCGCCCGGGACGGCACCGGCCTTGGCCAGCGCCTCCTCGACGCCCAGCCGGTTGAGCCGGTCGGCGAGGAACCCGACCGCCTCGTCGTTGGTGAACTCCGTCTGCCGCACCCAGCGCTCGGGCCGGACACCGAGGACCACCCAGCCGTCGGTGCGCGGATCGGCTTCGACCCGGAAGCCGCCGTCGTCCACCGCCTTGGGGACGATGGTGATCGGCGCCGCGGGGACGGCAGGCAGCGTGGCGCGGTGCTCCTCGACCGCCCGGGCCAGTGCGAAGCCCAGCTCGGGCAGGCCCTCGCCGGTGGCGGCGCTGATCGCGAACACCTGCAGGCCACGGGCCTCCAGCGTGGCGCGCACCAGGTCGACGAGCTCCCGGCCGTCCGGGACGTCGATCTTGTTGAGGACGGCGATCCGCAGCCGGCCGACCAGGTCGAGCTCGTCACCGCCGTACTCGCGCAGCTCGTGCTCGAGGGCCTCGATGTCGGACTCCGGGTCGCGGCCGGGCTCCATGGTCGCCATGTCGATGACGTGCACCAGCACGGCGCAGCGCTCGACGTGCCGCAGGAACTCCAGTCCGAGGCCCTTGCCCACCGAGGCGCCGGGGATGAGACCCGGGACGTCGGCCATCGTGTACGTGGTGTCGCCGGAGCGGATCACGCCCAGCTGCGGCACCAGCGTGGTGAACGGGTAGTCGGCGATCTTCGGCCGGGCCGCGGACATGGCGGCGACCAGCGAGGACTTGCCCGCCGAGGGATAACCCACCAGGCCGACGTCGGCGATGCTCTTCAGCTCGAGGACCGCGTCGACGCTCTCACCGGGCTCGCCCAGCAGGGCGAACCCGGGGGCCTTGCGGCGGGCGTTGGCCAGCGCCGCGTTGCCCAGCCCGCCCTTACCCCCGCGGGCGAGGACGAGGCGGGCGCCGATGCCGACGAGGTCGGCGATCTGCTCCCCGTCCACGGACACCACGGTGCCGGAGGGGACGCGGAGGACGAGCTCCTCGCCACGACCGCCGTTGCGGTAGTTGCCGGCGGCCTGCTTGCCGTTCCCGGCCCGCTGGTGGGGGTGGTGGTGGAAGTCGAGCAGCGTGTGCACGCTGCCGTCGACCTCGAGGACGACGTCGCCGCCGTCACCGCCGTCGCCGCCGTCAGGACCACCGAGGGGCTTGAACTTCTCGCGGTGCACGGAGCTGACCCCGTTGGCGCCCCTGCCTGCTGCCACGTGCACGGTCACGCGGTCGATGAAAGCGGCCATGATCGCCGCCTTTCTGCGTTAACGGCCGTACTGGGTGGAATGGAAACGGGTGGCGGCGCCAGATCGGCACCGCCACCCGGTTGGAGCTGAGCGACCCCCCGGTCCTGCAGAGGGGCCTGTTTCAGACGGAGACCGGGACCCTCGCCTCGACGGCGGAGATGGCGACCTCGCGGCGGCCACGACGGAACCCGAAGGTCACCGCACCGGGGACGAGCGCGAACAGCGTGTCGTCCTTGCCGCGGCCGACGCCGAGACCCGGGTGGAAGTGGGTGCCACGCTGGCGGACGATGATCTCGCCGGCCTTGACGACCTGGCCACCGAAGCGCTTGACGCCGAGGCGCTGGGCGTTCGAGTCGCGGCCGTTCCGGGAGGACGATGCGCCCTTCTTGTGTGCCATGTCGTCAGCCCTTCGTGATGTCGCGGACCACGACGTCGGTCAGGGGCTGACGGTGCCCCTGCCGCTTGTGGTAGCCGGTCTTGTTCTTGAACTTGTGGATGCGGATCTTCGGGCCCTTACCGTGGCCCACGATCTCACCGGTGACGGTGACCCCGGCGAGGCCCTGGGCGTCGGAGGTGACGTCCTCACCGTCGACCAGGAGCACGGCCGGGAGGTTGAGTGTGTCACCGGCCTCACCGACCAGGCGGTTCACGGTGAAGGTGTCACCGACACCCACCTTGTGCTGCTTCCCACCGGCCTTGACGACTGCGTACACCACTGACTCCTCGATCGGTTCTTCGTGTCCTGCGCGCACAGCCGGTACGGGGCCGGGTGCTGGACGGGTCGCGGGCGCCGACCGAGCGCGCCGAAGCGCAACCCGTGGCGATGCAACCCGTCCAGCGTACCCGAGCCGCGTGGCCCGGGTCGAACCGGTCGAGCAGGCCCAGGAGGGGCCCGTCACCCGGCGGCGCGCTGGTCGGTCTGTTGTCATCCGGTCGTGCTGGTCGTGCGGTCCGTCAGGCCGGCGGACCGGCGGGCCGGGAGGCCGCCCGGCGACGGCGCGGACGAACCACCGGCACGACCGGGTCGGTGCTGGCGACCGGCGCTACGGCCGGCTCGGGCTGGGGCCCGGCGTCGACCGGCGGTGCCGGGGACGGCTCGGTCTCCACGGCGACGTCGACCGTCGACGGGGCGGCGGCGTCCTCGTCCGCCGTCGTCACCAGCTCGACCTCCGGCGGCTCCGCAGCGGGTGACGCGACGTCTCCGGTGCCGGCCGCCTCGGGGGCCGGGGCCGCAACCGGGTGGGCCCCACCCGCAGCCTCGTCGACGGCCCCGTCGACGGCCTCGTCGGCCGGCCCGGACAGCGCGGCCTCCTCCGGCGCGCCCACCGCGGCAGCGGCCAGCTCCTCGCCCACGGACTCGTGGAGCACCTCGGCCAGCGCCTCACCGTCGGCCGGGCTGACGGGCTCCCCCACGGCCTCGTCGGCCGCCTCGTCGTCCCGGGTGCCGGCGAGGACGGCGGCGTCCTCGGCCGCGCGGGCCTCACCAGCCTGGCCACGGCCACGCCGGCCCCGGCCACGCCGGCCGCTGCGCCCCTCGGTGGGGGT
>JAOPWO010000323.1 GCA_025965635.1 Modestobacter sp.
GCGGGCAGCAGAGCACCACGAGGTCCTTCTCTACCGGAGATGGGTTGCCCGCCCACTCTAGCCCGCCTCCCGGCCGGGAATGCCCGGGCAGCACTAGGGTTGATCACGTTGATGCTGCGCGCGCAGCGGGTAGGGCCTTCGACGATGACGACGACGCACCCTGCCACCTCCGACCGGGCACGAACCGACTCGGGGGCCGCAGCGCGCACGTCGTCCGCCCGGGGCGGCTGGGACACCGCGCCCACGGGCGGTCAGACACCGACCGAACCCCCGAGGGAGCACCGAGCGCCACATGACCGCTGACAGTGGGACGAAGAGCACCGGAGCCGAGGCCCCGGCCGAGGCCGCGAGCGACACCCCCACCGGTTCGCCGCGGCAGCCGAACCCGACCCTCCCCGAGGGCTTCGGCGAGCTCGACCGCAGGGCCATCGACACCGCCCGCGTGCTGGCCATGGATGCGGTGCAGAAGGTCGGCAACGGCCACCCGGGCACCGCGATGAGCATGGCACCCACTGCCTACCTGCTGTTCCAGAAGTGGCTGAAGCACGACCCGAGCGACCCTCGGTGGACCGGCCGTGACCGGTTCGTGCTGTCCATGGGGCACTCGAGCCTCACGCTGTACGTCCAGCTGTACCTCTCCGGCTACGGCCTGGAACTCGCCGACCTGCAGGCGCTGCGCACCTGGGGTTCGCTGACGCCCGGCCACCCCGAGGTCAACCACACGCCCGGCGTCGAGACCACCACCGGCCCGCTGGGCCAGGGCGTCGGCAACGCCGTCGGCATGGCGATGGCGGCCCGCCGCGAGCGGGGCCTGTTCGACCCGGAGACCGCCGAGGGCGAGAGCCTGTTCGACCACACCATCTGGGCGTTCGCCTCGGACGGCGACCTGGAGGAGGGCGTCAGCGGCGAGGCCTCCTCGATCGCCGGCACCCAGCGTCTGGGCAACCTCGTCCTCGTCTACGACGACAACAAGATCTCGATCGAGGACCACACCGACATCGCCTTCACCGAGGACGTCGGCATGCGGTACGAGGCCTACGGCTGGCACGTCCAGCACGTGGACGACGGGGAAGACCTCGCCGCCCTGGACGCCGCGTTCGCCGCGGCCAAGGCCGAGACCACCCGCCCGTCGATCATCGTGCTGCGCACGGTCATCGGCTGGCCGGCGCCCACCAAGCAGAACACCGGCGCCGCGCACGGCTCGGCGCTGGGCGAGGACGAGGTGAGGGCGACCAAGGAGATCCTCGGTTTCGACCCGGAGCAGACCTTCCAGGTCGCCCCCGAGGTCATCGGGCACACCCGCAAGGTGGTGGAGCGCGGGCAGGCCGCGAACGCGGAGTGGACGACGGGCATGCAGGCCTGGGAGCAGAGCAACCCCGAGGGCGCCGCGCTGCTGGCCCGGATGACGACCCGCACGCTGCCCGAGGGCTGGGCGGAGCAGCTCCCGAGCTGGGACGCCGACCCGAAGGGCGTCGCCACCCGCAAGGCCTCCGGTGAGGTTCTCGCCGCCATCTACCCCGCGCTGCCCGAACTGTGGGGCGGCTCCGCCGACCTGGCCGAGAGCAACAACACCGCGGTCAAGGGGGAACCGTCCTTCATCCCGGCCGACCGGCAGACGAAGATGTGGAGTGGCGGCCCCTACGGCCGCACCCTGCACTTCGGCGTCCGTGAGCACGCCATGGGCGCGATCATGAACGGCATCGCGCTGCACGGCGGCACCCGCGTCTACGGCGGCACGTTCCTCACCTTCTCCGACTACATGCGCGGCGCCGTGCGGCTCGCGGCCCTCATGCAGCTGCCGGTCACCTACGTGTGGACCCACGACTCGATCGGTCTGGGCGAGGACGGTCCGACGCACCAGCCGATCGAGCACTACGCCGCGCTGCGCGCCATCCCGGGCCTGGACTTCGTCCGCCCGGCCGACGCCAACGAGACCGCCGTCGCCTGGCGCACGATCCTGGAGCACAGCGACCGGCCAGCCGGTCTGGCGCTGTCCCGGCAGAACCTGCCCGTCTTCGACCGGTCGGTGATGGGCTCGGCCGAGGGCACCGCCCAGGGCGGCTACGTGCTCGCCGAGGCCTCGACCGGCACGCCGGAGGTGATCCTCATGGGCACCGGCTCCGAGGTGCAGATCGCCGTCGCCGCCCGGGAGGTGCTCGAGGCCGACGGCGTCCCGACGCGGGTGGTCTCGCTGCCCTGCTGGGAGTGGTTCGCCGAGCAGGACCAGGCCTACCGGTACGAGGTCCTGCCGCCCACGGTCCGCGCCCGGGTGAGCATCGAGGCCGGGGTACCGATGGGCTGGCGCGACTTCGTCGGGGACGCCGGCCGGATCGTCGGGCTGGACCACTACGGCGCCAGCGCCTCGTTCAGCAAGCTCTACGAGGAGTTCGGGCTGACCCAGGAGGCGGTCGTCGCCGCCGCCCGGGAGAGCCTGCGGGCCGCCGGGTCCGCCCCCGTGCCACCGGCCGGGGCGGGCGTCTCCGTCGGCGGCCTCGACTCCCCCACCGGCGACCGTTGACAAAGGACCCCGTCCTCCCCGCCGTTCGCGAGCTCAGGGTGGGACCCGGGACGGGGCCGACGAACTCGAAGGAAGGACCTGTCTGATGGCACAGAACGAGAACCTGGCCCAGCTGTCCAAGGCAGGGGTCGCCGTCTGGCTCGACGACCTCTCGCGGGACCGGATCCGGAGCGGGAACCTCCAGTCGCTGGTCGACGAGCACAGCGTCGTGGGGGTGACGACGAACCCGTCGATCTTCGCCGCGGCGATCAGCGGCTCGGAGTCCTACGACGACCAGCTGCACGCGATGGCGGTC
>JAOPWO010000328.1 GCA_025965635.1 Modestobacter sp.
CCCGCCCGCCTACGCGCTCGCCGGCGTGACCCCGGCCGACGTCCCGGCCTGCCTCGCCGCCGGCGCCGCCGGCGTCGCGGTGATGGGCCCGGTCATGCGCGACCCCGCTCTCACCACCGCCTACCTGGCGGCGCTGTCCGATGTACCCGACCCCGAGGAGGCCGCCCCGTGGCGGTGACCGACCTGCTGTCCGAGCACGCCGACGACTGGGCTCGCGCGACGCGGCACCCGTTCCTGACCGCCGTCCGGGACGGCACGCTGCCCGACGGCGCGTTCGACACCTGGCTGGTGCAGGACGCCCGGTTCGTCGCCGACCTGCTCGCCTTCCAGGCCCGGCTGCTGGCCCGGGCCCCACGGCCGGCGCAGGCGGTGCTGGCGGCCGGCGCGGTGTCGCTGGTGGCCGAGCTCGACTGGTTCGAGCAGCAGGCCGCCGTCCGGGAGCTCGACCTGGCCGCAGCTCCGCGGCCGGCCACCACGGAGTACGCGGCGCTGCTGCAGCGCCTGGACACCGCCGACGTGGGCAGCGCGCTGACCGCGCTGTGGACGATCGAGCGCACCTACCTCGACGCCTGGTCCCACGCCGCGCCGGGCACGCCGGCTCTCCGGGAGTTCGTCGAGCACTGGACCGTGCCGGGGTTCGCCGGGTACGTGGCCGACCTGGAGACGGCCGCGGACGCCGCCCCTGACGCGGAGGTGTTCGCCGAGGTGGTGGCGGCCGAGATCGCGTTCTGGGACATGGCGCTGTCATGACCCTGTCGCAGACGCTGTGGGCGGCCAACGCCGACCTGGCCGCCGAGGCGGTCACCCACCCGTTCGTCACCGGGATCGTCGACGGCACGCTCCCGCGGGAGCGCTTCGCCGGCTACGTCGCCCAGGACGCCTTCTTCCTGGAGGCCTTCGCCCGGGCCTACGCGCTCGGGGTGGCGCACAGCCCCGACCGGGCGACGCTCGACGTGTTCGCCGACCTGCTGACCGGCGCGCGCGACGAGCTGCGCCTGCACGCCGGGTACGCCGAGCGCTGGGGGATCGACCTGGCGGCCGTCGTCCCGGTGCCGGCGACCCTGGCCTACACCGACTTCCTGCTCGCCACCGCCGCCCTGGGCGGCGTCGCGGTCACCTGCGCGGCCATGACGCCGTGCATGCGGCTCTACTCCTCGCTCGGGCAGACCTTCGCCGGCCGGGCCACCGGGGACTACACCGAGTGGGTCGACGCCTACGCCGACCCTGCCTTCGAGGAACTGGCCGGGACGCTGGAACGGCTGCTGGACACCGGCGCCGACACCCCGGCCGTCCGGCACGCCTACCGACGGGCCATGCAGCTGGAGGTCGGCTTCTTCACCGCCGCCTGGCACACGTGAGTGGACTGCCAGCGCGCAGGTTCCCTGCGTGGTGGCACCCCGCTCAGCCGTGTTCCTGGGAGCGGGGGTCGTCGATCGAGGGCTGCTCGGCGAACAGCGGTGGCAGGAAGCGCAGCATCAGCACCGACCAGGTCAGGTGGGTGAGCACCGGCGCCTGGATGCCACCGGTGGACCGTCGCTGCAGCCCGAGCAGCAGGCCCATCGCGATCGAGGCCAGCACCAGCGCGGGGTTGCGGGTCGAGGTGGTGGCCAGCGCGTAGACCGCGGTCGACTTCAGCACCGGGTGGTCGGCCCCGACCGCGGCGTACAGCGCCCCGCGGAAGAACACCTCCTCGGCGAGGCCGTTCGCCAGCGTGGTGGTGAGCACCAGCGGCGCGGACCCCTGGTGGGCGTAGCGCAGCACCCGGGTGACCGCCGGGCCGATGACCGGCAGCCGGCGCACCACCAGCGCGGCGGCGTAGAAGGCACCGAACGCCCCCACGCCGATGGCCACCGGGGTGAGCACGGGCCGCCTCAGGATGTCCGCCGGCGACCGCATCCAGCCCAGGTGCAGCGGACCGGACGCCACCCCACCGGCCAGCCAGGTGGCCGCCACACCCAGCGTGAGGCCGTAGAACCGCGGCGACGCCGGCTTCTGCGACAGCGACACCCCCAGCAGGCCGGCCCCGGCCACCGACACCCCGGCGGTGACCCGCCGGCGGCGGCGGAAGGCCGCGTCGGACTCCCGGTGGTCGCGGGGCACCTTGTCCACCAACCAGCCGGGCAAGCGGGCGGCCGTGGCGGTGCGCACCGCGTCGGGCAGCCGGGTCATCCGACGAGCCGGCCGATGCGCCTGGCGTTGCGGCCCGTGCGGGCCTCCCGCCGTTCCTTGGCGCGCTCACCGAGCGCGGTGAGCACCGCCTCGTCGTAGCCCATCAGCTCGAAGGGGACGACGTCGCGGATCGCGTCGTCGTGCACCACCACCTCGTTGGTCATCGAGTCGATCAGCGACCGGCCGGTCTGCACGTCCACGGAGGTGACCAGGGACAGCCAGCGGGAGGACAGCTGCGGGGTGAGCAGCGGGACCGGCACGATGAGCAGCCGACGGCCCTGGATCTCCGCGACCCGGCTGAGCATCTCCAGGTACTCGAGCACCTCCGGCCCGCCGACCTCGAACACCCGTCCCTCGGCCGCCGGTGCCTCCAGCACCCCCACCAGGTACCGGACGACGTCGGCGACGGCGATCGGCTGGGTCCTGGTGTGCACCCAGCGCGGCGTCACCATGGCCGGCAGGTGCGCGACCAGCTGGCGGGTCATCTCCCACGAGACGCCGCCGTGGCCGATGACGATGCCCGCGCGCAGGACGGTGACCGGGACGCCGGTCCCGCCGAGCAGCCGCTCGACCTGGCGGCGGCTGCGCAGATGCGCGGACAGGTCGTCGGAGTCGTCGCCGAGCCCGCCCAGGTAGACGATCCGGCGCAGCCCGGCGTCCGCCGCGGCCCGGGCGAAGGCGCGCGCGGCGGCGGCGTCGCGGTCGGCGAAGTCGGCGGCGTCCAGGGAGTGCACCAGGTAGTAGGCCGCGTCGCAGCCCTGCATCGCGGAGCGCAGCGAGTCCTCGTCGGCGACGTCCCCCGCGACCGGCGTGCCCGCACCCGAGTAGCTGTCCGGTCGTCGGGTCATCGCCCGCACCTCGTGGCCGGCCGCCTCCAGGGCCGGCCCCAGCCGGCTACCGACGAATCCCGACGCTCCGGTCACGAGTACCTGCACCCCACCAGCTTGCGGGGTCGGCGGACCTCCCGCGACCGGGCGACCGGCGCCGGGACCCCTCGGCGTCCGGCCGGTCGCGGCGCGACCGGGCGCTCGGCGCGGCATGATCAGCACGCCCCCGGTCCGGGGGACGGAGGAGGGCAGCGACCGTGACGGACCCGTCCACGACGGAGCGGAACGTGATCGGCGGCCCGCTGGAGCCGTGCGGCACCGAGCCGCTCACCGGCTTCTACCGCGACGGGCGCTGCAGCACCGGCCCCGACGACCTGGGCAGCCACACCGTCTGCACCGTCGTGTCGGCGGAGTTCCTGGAGATGCAGCGGCTGCTGGGCAACGACCTCGGCACCCCGCGCCCCGAGTACGGCTTCCCCGGGCTGCGACCGGGTGACCGCTGGTGCGTGGTCGCCGTCCGCTGGCTGCAGGCCTTCGAGGCCGGCGTGCCGGCCGGGGTGGTGCTCGCGGCGACCAACGCCCGGGCCCTGGAGGTGGTGCCGCTGGAGGCGCTGCGCTCGCAGGCGGTCGATGTCCCCGACGATCTGTCCGGGCTCGGGGAACAGCCCCCGGGGCAGGACGGTTGACGGTCGCGACCGTCGTCCCGAATTCTCGAGGAGCTGCTGCCATGAGCGACCTGCTGGACTCCCCCGTCACCACCCTCCAGGGCGAGGAGACGACCCTCGGCGCCCTGACCGGCGGCCGGGTCGCCCTGGTGGTCAACGTGGCCAGCCGCTGCGGCCTCACCCCGCAGTACACCCAGCTCGAGGCGCTGCACCGGGAGTACGCCGACCGCGGTTTCACCGTGCTCGGCGTGCCGTGCAACCAGTTCGCCGGCCAGGAGCCGGGCACCGCGGAGGAGATCGAGGGCTTCTGCTCCACCACGTACGGCGTCACGTTCCCGATGACGGCGAAGGTCGAGGTCAACGGTGAGGGCGCGGACCCGCTGTACCGGCAGCTGACCCAGACCCCGGACGTCACCGGGGAGGCCGGGCCGGTGGCCTGGAACTTCGAGAAGTTCCTCGTCGGCACCGATGGCGACGTGCTGGCCCGGTTCCGGCCGCAGACGCAGCCCGACTCCCCGGAGGTCCGCACCGCCGTCGAGGCCGCGCTCCCCACCTGAGCGAGTGCCCCGGCGCCGGTTTCCCGCGCCGGGGCACTCCGCTCAGCTCGGGACGGTCTCCGGGTGCGCGACCGGCCGGGCGCGGGCGGTCTGGGCCAGCACGATCCCGGCGAGGACGACGAGGCCGCCGGCGATCTGCCACCCGGTGAGCACCTGCTCCAGCCACAGCCACGCGACGATCGAGGCCAGCACCGGCTCGACGGTGGCCACGATGCCGGCCGCGGTCGGCGGCAGGTGGCGGAGCGCGGCGACCGAGAGCCAGAACGGCACGACGGCGCCGAGGACGACGATCCACCCGACCAGCGCCCACACCGGCAGCTGGATCGAGCCCGCCGACAGCGGCACCGCCCGGCCGAGCAGGGCGACGTCGAAGTCCCGCCACGGCGCGGCGACCGCCCAGAACACCGCGGCGGCGCTGAAGCTCCACGCGGTGAGGGTGACCGGGTCGCGCTCGGCCGTGCCCCGCTCGCCGAGCAGGTAGTAGGTCGCCAGGCAGAGCGCCGCGGCCACGCCTGCGGCCACGCCGAGCAGGTCCAGCGAGCCGCTGCCCTCCCGGACCTGCGCGACCAGCACCAGTCCGGACAGCGACAGGGCCAGCGCCGACCACAGCCGGTTGCGGACGGGCTCGCCGCGGACCAGCCAGACGTACAAGGCGATGAACACCGGCGCGGTCATCTCGAACACCAGCGCGATGCCGACCGGCAGCCGCCCGATCGCCACGTAGTAGAGGAACTGCGTCAGCGCGACGCCCACCACGCCGAAGACCGCGACCAGCGGGACCTCCCGCCGGTGCAGCCGCAGCCGCTGCGGCGCGAGGACGGCGAGCACCCCGAGCAGCACGGCCGCCGCGCCGGTGCACCGCAGCGCCGTGAGCAGGGTCGCCGGGATCCCGGCCTCCAGCGCCAGCTTCGACACCGACCCGTTGACCGCGAACAACCCGGCCGCGGCGACGGTGCACAGGTAGCCGGTGGCGGGGCGGACGGCGGGGGGCACGACCCGGAAGGTAGCGGGCGAACCGCGCCGTGCCCCCTACCGGTCGGCCGACGGGGTCAGCCGGCGATGACGGCGGGGTCCATCCACATCGCCTCCCAGACGTTGCCGTCCGGGTCGGTGAAGCTGGTGCCGTACATGACGCCGTGGTCCTGGGCCGGCTGCCACGGCTTCCCGCCCCCGACCAGCGCGCGGGCCAGCAGGTCGTCGGCCTCCTCGCGGCTGCCGACGGAGACGCAGTTGAGCACCGTCGTCACCTGCGCCGGGTCGCCCACCGCACCGGCGACGAAGCCGGCGAACTTCTCCCGGGTCAGCAGCATCACCATGATGTTCTCCTCGATCACCATCGAGGCGGCGGTGTCGTCGCTGAACCGGGCGTTGTGCTCGAACCCCAGGCCCGCGTAGAAGGACCTCGCCCGGTCGAGGTCGGTGACGGGCAGGTTGACGAAGATCATGCGCACGGGAGGCTCCTGAGCTGTCGCGGGGCGCCGGCGGCAGCCCCTCGCAGGACCAGACCGGAGGCCCGCGCGGAACTCATCGGCGAGGACCTCAGCCCGCCCCCTCCTGCGCGATCCGCTCGGCGACCGCCGCCGGCATGGTCGCGCACGAGTCGGCGGCGCCGTCGCCGGGCTCGGCGTAGCCCTCGATGCCCAGCTCCCACACCGGGTCGAGGCCGCGCTGGGCGAACCACCGCGGCAGCTTGGCCTCGGCGTTGGCGATCGTGTACGAGCTGGTCGGGTTGCCGTCGGCGATGCGCTCGATCCCGCCGCCGGGCGCCCGGGCGACGTGGCCGGGCGAGGGCAGCAGCCCCGCGAGCTGGATGGCCTGCCCCTGCTCGACGTCGTGCGGCGGCCGGTCGAAGTAGTACCAGCTGGCGGCGCAGATCCCGTACAGGTCGGGCCCGAACTGGGCGACGTTGAGGTAGGTCTCCATCACCTGGACGTCGCCGACCAGGGTGGCGAGCTCGATGGCCAGCAGGGCTTCCACGCCCTTGCGGGTGCCGCTCATCTCCCCGGACAGGAACAGGTTCTTGACGACCTGCTGGTGCAGGGTCGACCCGCTCTCGTCGGGGAGGCCCTGCAGATGGCGGTCCACCCGGTCGGCGAACTCGCCCCAGTTGAAGGCCTGCACGCGGGTCGGGAAGTCCTGGTCCTCGTGGTAGATCACCGCGGCGATGACGTTGCGGGACACGTTGTCGATCGACACGTGCTCCTGGACCACGCCGGGGGCGCTGGCGAGCATGAACCGGCTGGTGCCCGGCGTCCACAGGTTCAGCGAGGCGATCAGCACGCCCTGCACGAGGAGGAGGAGCGCGGCGAGCTTCCCGACCCGGCGCAGCCCCCGCCGCACCAGGCCCCGCGGGCGGCGGCC
>JAOPWO010000415.1 GCA_025965635.1 Modestobacter sp.
TGACCCCCGGCCAGGTCGCCGAGGCGCTGTCGGCTGCCGGACCGCGCAGCCGCTGGCGGATGGAGGTCACCCGCCGCGCCGACGGCGTCACCGTGGTCAACGACGCCTACAACGCCAACCCCGAGTCGATGCGCGCCGCGCTGGACGCCCTGGCCCGGTTGCCGGGGCGGCGCCGGATCGCCGTCCTCGGGGCGATGGGGGAGCTGGGGCCCGGCGCGGACGCCGAGCACGCCAGGCTGGGCCGCGACGCGGTGCGCTCCGGCGTCGACCTGCTGGTCTCGGTCGGCCCGGACGCCGTCGGCGTGCACACCGGCGCGGGAGCCGAGTGGTCGACCACGGGCCGCCCCGCCGAGGACGAGCCGGTGCACGTGCCCGACCGGGACGCCGCCCGCCGGCTGCTGGCCGCGGAGCTCGCTCCGGGGGACGTCGTCCTGGTGAAGGCGTCCCGCTCCTACGCTCTCGAGGTGCTCGCCGCCGACCTGCTCACCGACGACCCGGGCGTTCCCGGCACGAACACCGGCGCCGCCTCCGGCGCCGGGGAGGGAATCGCGTGAAGTCGGTCCTGATCTCGGCCGCCTTCGGCCTCGTCATCTCCATCCTGCTCACCCCGGTGGCGATCAAGACGTTCCGCCGCCGGGGCTTCGGGCAGGAGATCCGGGACGACGGCCCGGAGAGCCACCTGTCCAAGAAGGGGACGCCCACGATGGGTGGCACCGTCATGGTGCTGGCCACCGTCGGCGGCTACCTGCTCGCCCACCTCTTCCTGATCAACCAGCCCGGGCGTGGCGTCACGGCCACCGGCCTGCTGCTGCTGTTCCTGCTGATCGGGCTGGGCACCGTCGGCTTCCTCGACGACTACCTCAAGATCCGGTACCGCCGGAGTCTGGGGCTGAACAAGACCGCCAAGCTGGTCGGCCAGCTGGTGATCGGGCTGGCCTTCGCGCTGCTCGCGCTGTGGCAGAAGGACGACCAGGGCGTGGCGGTGGCCTCCTCAGCGGTCTCCTTCGTGCGGGACATCGCGCCGCTGACCCTGCCGACGGTCCTGTTCGCCGTGCTGGCCTACCTCTTCATCGCCGGGTTCTCCAACGCGGTGAACCTCACCGACGGCCTCGACGGGCTGGCCGCCGGCTGCTCGGCGATGGTCTTCGCCTCGTACGTGATCATCTCGTTCTGGCAGTTCGGCCACGACTGCAGCACCGCGCTGGTCGACGGCTGCTACGTCGTGCGCGACCCGCTCGACGTCACCCTGGTGGCGGCCGCCGCGATGGGGGCCTGCCTGGGCTTCCTGTGGTGGAACACCTCGCCGGCCCGGATCTTCATGGGCGACACCGGCTCGCTGGCCCTGGGCGGGCTGATGGCCGGACTGGCGATCGTGACCCGCACCGAGCTGCTCCTGGTGGTGCTGGGCGGGCTGTTCGTGGCGGTGACCCTGTCGGTGGTCATCCAGGTCGCGTTCTTCCGGGCCACCCGGCGCCGGGTGTTCCGGATGGCGCCCCTGCACCACCACTTCGAGCTGGCCGGTTGGACGGAGAACACCGTCATCGTGCGGTTCTGGTTGGTGACGGGCATGGCGGTCGCCTTCGGGATCGGCTTGTTCTACGCCGACTGGCTCTCGTTCGCGGGTCTGTGATGAGGGTCCTGGTCACGGGTCTGGGGATCTCGGGGGCCGCGGCTGCGCGGGTGCTGCTGGCCCGTGGCGACGAGGTGCTGCTCACCGACGCCGCTGCCCCCGCCGCCCTCGACGAGCTGGTCGCCGCCGGCGGCACCTGGCTGGGCAAGGTGAGCACCCCGCCGGCGGGCACCGCGCTGGTGGTCACGTCACCGGGCTGGCGGCCGGACCACCCGCTGCTGGTCGCGGCCGCGCACCAGGGGATCGAGGTCATCGGCGAGCCAGAGCTCGCCTGGCGGCTGCGGGTCGGCACCGGCCCGGACGGCGCCGGCCCGCCCGCGCCCTGGTACGCCGTCACCGGCACCAACGGCAAGACCACGACGGTCACCATGCTGGAGTCCGTCCTGCTGGCCGGGGGACTGCGGGCCGTGGCGGCCGGCAACGTCGGCCGGCCGCTGGTCGAGGTGGTCACCGCCCGGGGCGCGGACGGCGGCGCGGCGCACGACGCCATCGCGGTCGAGCTGTCGAGCTTCCAGCTGCACTGGTCCTCCTCGATCGCGCCGGCGGCCGCCTGCGTGCTCAACGTCGCCGACGACCACGTCGACTGGCACGGCTCGTTCGAGGCCTACCGGGACGCCAAGGCCCGGCTGCTGACGCTGGCCCCGATCGCGGTCGCCGACGCCGGTGACGCGGTGGCCGCCGGTCTGGTGGCCGGCCACCGGCACGCCGTCACGGTCACCCTGGACGAGCCGGCCCGGGGGCAGCTCGGCGTGCGGTCGGGCGCGCTGGTCGACCGGGCGTTCTCCGCGACCCCGGCCGGCGAGGTGCTGGTCGAGAGCTCCGCCCTGCAGGTCGGCGGGCCGCACAACACGGTGAACGCACTCGCCGCCGCGGCGCTGGCGCTCGCCGCCGGGGTGGCCGCCGAGGCGGTCGGGCGGGGCCTGACCGCCTTCCGCGGCGGGCCGCACCGCAACGTCCTGGTCGGCTCCGTGGACGGTGTCGACTACGTCGACGACAGCAAGGCGACCAACCCGCACGCGGCAGGCGCGTCGCTGGCCGCCTACCCGCGGGTGGTCTGGATCGCCGGCGGACTGCTGAAGGGCGCCGACGTCGATCCACTGGTCGCCGCGGTCGCCCCCCGGCTGGCCGGGGTCGTGTTACTGGGTCGTGACCGTGCGGAGTTGGCGCGATCACTCTCGCGACACGCCCCCTCGGTTCCGCGCGTCGTGGTGCCCAGCGGCGACGATGACGCCGTGGACCGCACCCCTGAGCAGGTGATGGCCGAGGTCGTGGCGGCCGCCGCGCACCTGGCGTCCGCCGGCGACACCGTGCTGCTGGCCCCGGCCGCGGCCTCCATGGACGTCTTCGACGACTACGCGCACCGGGGCCGGGCCTTCGCCGACGCGGTACGCGCACTCGGGTGACCTGCTGGTGACCAGCACCCGGGGCACCGACTCGCGCGCGCGCACCCCCCGGCCGGCCGGCCGGGCCCCTGTCGTGGACCGGCCCCTGTTCCGCGGGCCGGCCTGGCTGGACGGGCCGATGACCAGCTCGCACCTCGTCCTCGGGTCGGCCGGGCTGCTGCTCGTGATCGGCCTGATCATGGTCTTCTCGGCCTCCTCGATCGAGGCGGCGCTGGCCGACCAGCCGGCCTGGCTGCCCGGGGTGCGGCAGATCGTCTTCGCCCTCATCGGGCTGGGCGGGATGTTCGCCGCGCTGCGGCTGCCGGCGGGCCGGCTGCGGCAGTGGTCCGGCCGCGGCGTGCTCGTCGTCTTCGCGTTGCTGGTCCTGGTGCTCGTCCCGGGCCTGGGCATCCGGCTGAACGGGTCACGTGCCTGGTTCGACCTGGGCTTCACCACCTTCCAGCCCTCCGAGCTCGCCAAGATCGTCTTCGCGTTGTGGGGCGCGCACGTCATCGCGCTGCGGGAGCGGTACCAGACCACCCGGACACTGCTGTTCCCGGTGGTGCCGGTGTTCGTCGTGATGTCCCTGCTGCTGCTGGCCGAACCGGACATGGGCGCGGTCGTCAGCCTGGGGCTGGTGGTCGCCGGGCTGCTCTGGGCCGGCGGGCTCTCCTGGCGCGGCATCGCCGCCGGCATCGTCGCCGTCGCCGGCGTGGTGACGGCGATGATCCTGGTCGCGCCCTACCGGATGGCCCGGCTCTCCTCGTTCCTCGACCCGTGCGCCGACGCCAGCGACGGCGGCTACCAGGCCTGCCGGGGGTTGCGGGCCCTGGCCACCGGCGGCATCTGGGGCGTGGGGCTGGGCAACAGCGCGATGAAGTGGAACCTGCTGCCGCACGCGGAGTCCGACTACATCTTCGCGATCATCGGCGAGGAGCTGGGCCTGCTCGGCTGCGTCGTGGTCGTCAGCCTCTACGGCATCCTCGCCTACGCCGGCTTCCGGATCGCGCACCGCTCGACCGACCGGTTCGTGCAGCTGGCCAGTGTGGCGATCACGGTCTGGCTGACCGGTCAGGCCGCGATGAACATGGGCTACGTCGTCGGCCTCCTGCCGGTGACCGGCGTCCAGCTGCCCCTCATCTCCGCCGGCGGGACCTCGCTGGTGCTCACCCTGTTCATCGTGGGGCTGCTGGCCCGCTTCGCCCGGTCCGAACCCCAGGCCGTCGCCGCCCAGGCCGGCCAGCAGCGCAGCCGGCTGGCCCGGCTGCTGCTGCCGGTCCCGACGGTCGCGGTGGACCCGGTGCCGCCACGCCGCCGCCGGGGCGCCCGTCCCCGGCCGGCACCCCGCGAGGACGGCCGGACGCTCGCCC
>JAOPWO010000432.1 GCA_025965635.1 Modestobacter sp.
CGCTGCTGCCGATCGGCGTCATGTACGACCCCTTCGTCGCGCGGGCGCTCGAGCCGTGGTCGTTCGGCGTCTACGCTGGCGGGCAGTCGATCCTGGTCGGGACGCCGTCCGGGGTGACGCTGGCGCCGGAGGGCGGGGCGCACCAGTCGATCACCACCCCCTCGATCGGGCTGGAGCAGCCCGGCGTCACCACCTACGAGCCGGCGTTCGCGCTGGACACCGAGTGGTGCCTGCTGGCCTCGCTCGGCCGGCTGGGCCGGCCGGACGGCGGCTCGGCCTACCTGCGGTTGTCCACCCGGCCGATCGACCAGGCCCTCGCCGCGGTGCCGGCCGACCCGGCGGCCCGGGAGCGGCGCCGGCGGCAGGTGGTGGGTGGTGCCTACGCGCTGCGCCGGGCCGACCGGCCGGCGGTCACGGTCGTGGCGATGGGTGCCGTCGTGCCCGAGGCGCTGGTGGCCGCCGAGCGGCTCACCGCGCAGGGCTTCCCGGCCGACGTGGTCTGCGTGACCAGCCCGGATCTGCTGTTCCGCGCCCTGCAGGCGCGCCGCGGGCTGGACGACGCGGACACCGCCGTCCTCGATGCGGTCTTCCCGGCCGACCGGGCCACCCCCATGGTCACCGTGCTCGACGGGCACCCGCACACCCTGGCGTTCCTCGCCGGACTGCACCGGGTCCGCGGTGCGCACCTCGGGGTGACCCGGTTCGGGCAGAGCGGCGACCTGGACAGCGTCTACCGGCACCACGGCCTCGACACGGACACGATCGTGGGAACGGCGCTGGACCTCGTCGACTGACGGGCACCCCCCCGGGCCTGCCCATCCGCAGTTCCCCGGGCCCGCCACCGACCGGTGGCGGGCCCGGGGACCGTTGCTCAGTGACGCAGCCCGTTCTTCCGCAGGAGCGGCATGACCTCGTCGCCGAACTCGACCAGCTCCTTGGCGTAGTCGTGGAAGCCGAAGATGGCACCGCCCATGCCGGCCTCGCTCAGCTCGCCGAACTGCTCGGCCACCTGCTCGGGGGTGCCCACCAGGTTCGGGCCGCCCCAGCCGGCGATGAAGCGCTCCTGGAACTTCTTGATCTGGCTGCCGAAGGACTGCGACTGGATCCCCAGCACGTCCATGATGATGTTGGCGCCCGGCCAGTCGCCGGCGTCGATGATCGCCTGCTGCGCGGCCTTGGCCTCCTTCTCGGTCTCCCGGCAGATGACCAGGCAGTAGGTCCAGACGTCGATGCTCCGCTCGTACTTGTCGTTGGCGAGCTGCTTGATGCCCTTGACGTAGGCGGGGGTCTCCTCGATGGGGAGCGCGATCAGGTTGATGTCCACGTTCTTGGCGGAGAAGTCCTGGCCGGCCGGGGATGCGCCGGCGTTCAGCAGCGCCGGACGGGGGTCCTGCACGGGCTTGGGCCAGGCCTTGGCGCCGTGCGAGGTGAAGTACTTCCCGTCGACGTCGAAGATGCCCTGCTCGTTCCACAGCTTCATGGCGAAGTCCAGCCACTCCTGGCCGTACGCGTAGCGCTCGTCGTGTTCGAGCTGCTTGCGGCCGAACAGCACCATCTCGGGCGAGAACCAGCCCATGACCAGGTTCATCCCGAACCGCCCGCCGCTGATGTGGTCGATGGTGGCGGCCATCTTGGCCGCGACGATCGGGTGCACGGTCGGCACGTGGGTGGTGGTGAAGATCCCGATGTTCTCCGTCGCCTGGGCGAGCCCCGCGGCCCAGGTGTAGGTCTCGAAGCAGACCCCGTTGAAGTCGGTGTCGCCGCCGAACCCGGTCCACCGCCCGACCGGGACCATCGCCTCCATGCCGAGCCGATCGGCGGTCCGGGCGATCTCCAGCTGCTGCTCCCAGGTGACCCGGAAGTCGGTGGGCGCGTCGCTCATGATCACGCCACCGCTGCAGTTGCTGGAGAAGATGCCGAGCTTGAGCTTCTGGTCGTTGAAGACCGGGTTGTCGGTCGTCGGCTTGTAGTGGCCGAGCAGTCCGTCGGCTTTGTGCATGGGCACGGTCATCAGTGGCCTCCTCGTCGGGACGCGGCTGCCGCCGCTGTCGACCCGATCGTGGGGGCCGTCACACGGCGGCACGATCCCCTGGAGGACCATCGTCGTCCGCTGGGCGAACCGTTTGCCGGCGGTCTGCGTTCAACGGATGGTCGGGAGCGCTAGGGGGATGGACGTGGGGCGGCCGACG
Source organism: Modestobacter sp. (assembly GCA_025965635.1). Taxonomy (GTDB): domain Bacteria; phylum Actinomycetota; class Actinomycetes; order Mycobacteriales; family Geodermatophilaceae; genus Modestobacter. The sequence goes on from JAOPWO010000432.1 coordinate 2,190, forward strand.
CCGTGCACTGCTCCGGTGGGTGATCCAGGACACGTGCCGACGCGTGCATCGCGGCTGGTCCGGACCTCGGACCTGGCCGAGGCGCAGGCGCTGATCACCGACGTCTACATCCCGCACGACCTGCGCTCCCGGGACGGTCGGCCGCTGGACTTCACGCTGAACTTCCTGCAGTCGCACAAGCTCACCGTCGGCCACCTCAACTACGGCGCCGATGCGGAGCTCCTGGTCCCGGCGATGCTGGACTGCTACCACCTCAACCTGACCCTGGGCGGGGCCACCCAGGTCGCCCAGGCGGGCCGGCAGGCGGCTACCTCGGCCGGCCGCCGCGGGGTGCTCTTCGACCCCCGGTCGCCCTTCACCGTCCGCTGGTCACCCGAGGCGGTCCAGTACGCGATCAAGCTGCCGCGGCAGCAGCTCGAGGAGCACCTGGCCGGCCTGCTCGGCCGTCCCGTCGCCGGTCCGATCTCCTTCAGCCTCGCGGTCGACCTCACCCGACCGGCCGGGCGCAACCTGCTGTCCGCGGTCCACTTCCTGCGGGGCGAGCTGGCGCGCCCGGGGGGCCTCGCGACGTCGCCGCTGGCCCGCGACCAGCTCGAGGCGTTCGTCATGACCCAGGTGCTG
>JAOPWO010000469.1 GCA_025965635.1 Modestobacter sp.
CACCCCACCGGAGCGGATGCGGCGGACGCCGACGATCTTCACCGACGGCCCGTACTCCTCGCGCGCGGCCTCGATGGCCTCCTCGCGCGTGGCGGCCTCAACGGATTGCGACGGCACCGCTCACCACTCCCAGGGACTCGATCTGGGCCGTGCGGGACACCTCGTTGTAGGAGATGACCGACAGCCGGGGAAGGACCTGGCGGACCAGGCGGGACAGGGCGGCGCGCACCTGCGGCGAACACACCAGGACAGGGGACAGGTTCGCGCGCTCTGCCTCCTCGAGCAGTTCCGTGCATCCGCGGACGAGGACGTCCACGGTGTGTCCGTCCAGGGCGAGGACCTGGCCCTCGGCCCCCTGACGGATCGACTCGAGCAGTCGCTGCTCGAACCCGGGCTCGAGGGTGATGACGTGCAGCCGCTCGTCGGGAGTGACGTAGGGATGGCTGATCGCCGCGCCGAGCGCGTTGCGCACGGCCTCGACGAGCCCGTCGAGGTCGGTGGAGGTCTTGGCCCGCAACGACAGCGCCTCGAAGATCCGGACCAGGTCGCGGATCGACACGTCCTCGTCGAGCAGCGCCGCGAGCACCCGCTGGATCTCGCCGGTGGTGAGCAGGGTCGGGGTGAGCTCCTCGACCACGACCGGGTGCGAGCGGCGGATCATCTCGATGAGCAGCCGGACGTCCTCACGCCCGAGCAGCGCCGAGGCGTTCTGCCGGACGACCTCGGCCAGGTGGGTGGTGATGACCGAGGAGCGGTCGACCACGGTGGCGCCGGCCATCTCGGCCTGGCGCTGCAGCTCCGACGGGACCCACTTGGCCGGCAGCCCGAACACCGGCTCGCGGGTGGCCTTGCCGGGCAGCCCGTCGAGGTGGTCGCCGATGGCCAGCACGGTGCCGGCCGGTGAGGTGCCCTTCGCGGCGGGCACGCCGTTGAGCCAGATGACGTACTCGGACGCCGGCAGGTCCAGGTTGTCCCGGGTGCGGACCAGCGGGATGACCAGGCCGGTGTCCATGGCCACCTTCCGGCGCAGCGCCTTGACCCGGTCGAGCAGGTCGCCGCCGCGGGCGGTGTCGACCAGCTCGACGAGGTCGAAGGCCACCTCGAGCTCGAGCGGGTCGATCCGCATCCGCTCGGCGATCGCCTCGGGCGAGTCGGGCAGGGCCTCGGCGTCCGGTCCGGCGGCCGGCTCGTCGTCGTCGTCCTCGGTCTCGACGACCTCGGTGACCCGGCTGGCCGCGAACAGGAAGAGGCTCCCGACGAGCAGGAAGGGCAGCTTGGGCAGACCCGGGATGAGGCACAGCGCGATGGCGGCGCCGCCGGCGATCCGCAGCGGCTGCTTGTTCCGGCCCAGCTGCTTGACCAGGTCCTGGCCCATGTCGCCGTCGGACGCCGCGCGGGTCACGATCAGGCCGGTGGCGGTGGAGATGAGCAGCGCCGGGATCTGCGAGCCCAGACCGTCGCCGACGTTCAGCAGCGAGTAGGTCGAGACCGCCTCACCGGGGGCCATGCCACGCTGCATCACGCCGATGGCGAAGCCCCCGATGAGGTTGATCAGCGTGACGATGATGCCGGCGATGGCGTCGCCCTTGACGAACTTGCTGGCACCGTCCATCGAGCCGTAGAAGTCGGCCTCGGAGGTGACCTCCAGGCGGCGCTTGCGGGCCTGCTTCTCGTTGATCAGCCCGGCGTTCAGGTCGGCGTCGATGGCCATCTGCTTGCCGGGCATCGCGTCCAGGGTGAAGCGGGCGCCGACCTCGGCCACGCGGCCGGCGCCGTTGGTGATGACGACGAACTGGATGATCGTCAGGATCACGAAGATCACCAGGCCGACGATCAGCGAGCCGCCGATGACGAAGTGGCCGAAGGCCTCGATGACCTTGCCGGCGTAACCGTCGGTGAGCACGAGCCGGGTCGAGGAGACGTTGAGCGCCAGGCGCATCAGCGTGGCGATGAGCACCAGGGCCGGGAAGACGGCGAAGTCCAGCGGTCGCTTGATCTGCATCGACACCAGCAGGATCAGCAACGAGAACGTGATGTTCAGTCCGAGCAGCAGGTCCAGCAGCGCGGCCGGCAACGGCACCACCAGCATCAGGACGATCGAGACGACGCCGATGGGAACGGCTGCCTTGCTCAGGTTCCGCATCCGGTCTCCTCCCCCGCACCAGGCCTCCGCCCGCGCGCGGACTGCCAGGAGGAGCGGCGCGCTCCCCACAGCCGTTCTCGGCAGTCGGCCCGGACGGCGGTACCGGGGAAGCGGGCGGTGTGGCCCTCCTGCAGGGTCCGCGGCGTCAGCGACGGCGGGCGCGGGGGAGGCCCTCGGTGACCGGTGCCTGGAAACCGGGCCGGTGCATCCCGCCACGGACCCCGCGGGCGGACAGCTGCATGACGAAGGCCAGCACCCGGGCCACGGCGGTGAACAGCTGGGCCGGCACCTCCTGGCCCAGGTCGCACGACGCGTGCAGGGCCCGGGCCAGCGGGATGTCCTGCACCATCGGCACCCGGTTCTCCTCGGCCAGCGCGCGCAGCCGGGCGGCCACCTCGCCGGCGCCCTTGGCCACCACCCGCGGTGCGCCCTTGGCCGGGTCGTACTTCAGCGCGACGGCCACGTGCGTGGGGTTGACCAGCAGGACGTCGGCGTCCGCGACCTCGCTCATCATCCGGCCGCGGGACATCGCCATCTGCGTCGCCCGCCGCTGCGCCTTGACGTGCGGGTCGCCCTCGGACTGCTTGTGCTCCTGCTTGATCTCGGTGTGGCTCATCTTCAGCTGCTTCATCATCTTCGTGCGGACGACGATGTAGTCGGCGACCGCGATGACCAGGCCGGTGATGCCCACGACGCGGAACATGAGGATGGCGGACTCGGTGAACACGGCGGTGATCCGGGACAGCGGGAGCGCCCCTGAGGCCGACACCAACTCCTGCGCCCGGTCCGAGGTGGTGATGATGACGACGGCCAGCGCGGCGGTCTTGATCAGCGCCTTGATGGCCTCCCAGAGACCCTGGGTGCCGAACATCCGCTTCAACCCCGGCAGCGGGTCGAACTTCTTCAGCGTCGGCTTCATGCCCTTGGTGGCCAGCGTGACGCCGCCCTGGGCCGCCGACGCCAGCGTCCCGACCAGCATCAGCGCCAGCGCCATCGGCAGCACCGTGGTGAGGAAGGCGATCAGCGCCTGGCCCATCAGCGCGGTCAGCGCGGAGGTCTGCGGGTCCTTGGCCACCGCACCGACCTGCAAGAACAGCTCCTGCGCCTCGTCGAAGGAGTTGCCCACCAGCATCGGCAGCAGGACGCTGGCTGCGGCCGCGCCCAGCCAGGTGCCCAGTTCCTGGGTCCGCGGGATCTGGCCTTCCTTGCGGGCCTTCTTGATCCGCTCCGGAGTCGGCTTCTCGGTCTTCTCCCCGCCCGGCCCGTCCTTAGCCACGTGCCACCACCCCGGCCGTCGGTGCCCACCCGTCCGCCATCGTCAGCCACCCCGCATCGAGGTCATCGCCTCGACCGCGCTGCCCATCAGCGCGTCGAGGGCGGGCGGGAGGAGGGGGAAGGTGAGCCCGAGCAGCGCCAGGGTCACCATGATCTTCACCGGGAAGCCCAGCGAGAAGATGTTCAGCGCGGGCGCGGCCTTGCTCAGCAGTGCCAGGGCCACATCGGTGAGCAGCAGCACGGCCACCATCGGGCCGGCGATCTGCAACGCGGCCAGGAACATCATCGCGAACGCCGTCATCATCGCCGAGCCCAGCTGGGCGGTGTCCAGCGTGCCGCCCAGCGGCAGCCCGTCGTAGGACGTCACGAACCCGCGGACCAGCAGCAGGTGGCCGCCGCTGGTGAACAGCAGCGTGATGGCCAGCAGGTAGTGCAGCCGGCCGATCGAGGAGTTGGTGGTCAGCGACAGCGGGTCGTAGGCCGGTTGCAGGGAGAACCCGCCGGTCACGTCGATGATGTCGCCGGCCAGCTGGACGGCGGTGAACAGCACCTGGACCAGGAAGCCCAGCGCGGCGCCGATGACGGACTCGGTGATCGCGGCGACCACCAGGAAGCCGGCGGTGACGGCGGGCATGTCGGCCGAGAGCTGGGGGAAGACGACCAGCGACAGGGCCAGGGCGAGAGCGCCCTTGACCGCCATCGGGATGCCGTTGGAGTTGAACGGTGGCGCCAGGACGACGAACCCGGTCGCCCGTGCCGTGCCCAGCAGCAGCGCAGCCAGCGTCGCCGACGGGACCGTGAGGTCCACCGGGCCCTCAGCTCTTGCCGAGCAACCGGGGCAGGGACTCGAACAGGTGGTCGGTGAAGGACACCAGCTCGGCGAGCACCCAGTTGCCGGTCAGCAGCAGCGCGATCGCCACCGCGATCATCTTCGGCACGAACGACAGCGTCGGTTCCTGGATCTGGGTGGCGGCCTGGAACAGCGAGATCATGAAACCGACCAGGAGGGCGGTCAGCAGGATGGGGGCGGCGATCTTGGCCGACAGCATCATCGTCTGCATCGCGATGTCGGTGACGTCGGAGTCGCTCATCGCTCGTCCCCGGACTCGTTCCGCTCCTCGGTCGACAGCACGGGTCGCCTCCGCGGACGCCCCGCTCCTCGCTCGCTGGCGCTCGCCGCGATGCTCACGCCCGGTCGGCCCGGGGCCTCTCCCCGCGAGGCCCGCCCGCCCGTCGTCCTCGCGCTCACGTGTACGACCCCACCAGTGCCGTGGTGACCAGCGTCCAGCCGTCCACCACCACGAACAGCAGCAGCTTGAAGGGCAGCGACACGACCGACGGCGGCACCATCATCATGCCCATCGCCATCAGCGAGGCGCTGACCAGCATGTCCAGCACCAGGAACGGGATGAACACGACCAGCCCGATGATGAAGGCGCTCTTGAGCTCCGAGAGCACGAACGCCGGGATCAGGGTCAGCATGCTCACCGACTCCCGGTCGGCCGGCTGCTCCTCACCGGACAGCCCGACCATCAGCTTGAGCTCGTCGTCCCGCGTGTTGGAGAGCAGGAACTCCTTGAGCGGGGCCGACCCGGAGTCGTAGGCCTGCGCGGCCGTGATGCCGCCGTCGAGGTAGGGCTGGACGGCGAGGTCGTTGATCTCGCCGAACACCGGCCCCATCACGAAGATGGTGAGGAACAGCGCGAGCCCGGTGAGCACCTGGTTCGGCGGCGAGGTGGGCAGGCCCAGCGCGTTCCGGGTCAGGGCCAGCACCACGATGATCTTGGTGAACGACGTCACCAGCAGCAGGGCGGACGGCGCGATGGACAGCACCGTGATGGCCAGGATGAGCGTGACCGCGGTGCTCGGGCTGTCGCCGCCGATGGAGATGTCCACCCCGCCGTCCACGGCGGGGCCGGTCGGTGCGACCGGCGCCGTCGGCGCCGTGGGGGCGGTCGGTGCCGCGGATGCCGGCCCGGCCAGCGCCACGGTGGTGAGGAAGGCGGCGCCGAGGACCAGCAGCCCGAGCGGGAACAGCGCCGCCACCCGACGGGCACCGGCTGCCGCCGGGCCGGCCGACGGCAGCGGGAGGATCACCGGCGGACCGTCCGGTCGCGCAGGTCCTGGACCAGCGCCCCCCACGCACCCCGGTCCAGGACCGAGCCCGCCAGCCGGCCGGAGCTGTGCTGGGTGCTCAGCGCCCGCCGGGGG
>JAOPWO010000442.1 GCA_025965635.1 Modestobacter sp.
TCCGTGTTCGCCGACCTCGGCACACCGGCCGACGTGCTGCTCGAGCTGTGCGCGGAGGAGGGCCTGCTGCCCGCCGACGTCCTCACCACGCTGTGCGAGCGGGCCGGCTGCGACGAGGTCCTCGAGCAGCTCCGCGAGGGGTGAGCTCCGCCCACGACGGCGCGATGCGGCTGGCGCTCGAGCAGGCCGCGCTCGCGCCGGCGCACGGGGACGTCCCGGTGGGCGCCGTGGTGCTGGGCCCCGACGGCGCGGTCCTCGGGGCGGCGCACAACGACCGAGAGGGCTCCGGCGACCCGACCGCCCATGCGGAGGTGGTGGCGCTGCGGGCCGCCTCCGGCGCACTCGGGCAGTGGCGGCTGACCGGCTGCACCCTGGTGGTCACCCTCGAGCCCTGCACGATGTGCGCCGGGGCGCTGGTCCTCGCGCGCGTCGCCCGGGTCGTCTACGGGGCCGCGGACCCGAAGGCCGGCGCGGCCGGGTCGCTGTGGGACGTCGTCCGCGACCGGCGGCTGAACCACCGTCCCGAGGTCGTGGCCGGGCTCCGCGCCGAGGAGTCCGGCGCGCTGCTACGCGCGTTCTTCCGCGCCAGGCGAGCCCTGTAGTCTCTCCGGCGGTGGCGTGTCCGAGCGGCCGAAGGAGCACGCCTCGAAAGCGTGTGAGGTGAGAGCCTCCGTGGGTTCAAATCCCACCGCCACCGCGTACCGACGGCGGCGCCCGATCCACACCGGATCAGGCGCCGCCGTCGTCGTTCCAGCGGGCTCCTCCGGTCAGCAGTTGGCTTTGCCGTAGTCGTCGATGGCGGAGCCGGAGTCGACGAGCTCGGCCTGCAGCTCCTGGAGCCGCGGGGCCAGCTCGGTGTTCGCCTCCGGGTTCTGCAGGTCCGCCTCGCCCAGCAGGTCCCGCATGCCGGTCCAGGCGGCCACGAGCCGCTCCCACTGCGGTTCCGCATCGGCCGGTGGCTCGACCGCGGAGATCTGGGTCACGGCCTCGTCGAGCACCCGGGGAGCGTCCGCCGGCGCCTGCACGCCCTGCAGGTCGCTGCTGACATCGCTGAGCAGCCCCGGCACCTCGGCGCAGAACGTCTCCTTCTCGTCCGCGTCGCTCGCGGCGGCGGCCGGCGTCTCCGAGTCCCCGGACGAGCACCCGGCCAGGACGGCGGGCGCGACGGCCAGGGGGAGGAGGACGGCCCGGAGCCATGACGTGCGCATCGGCGCACGGTAGCCGGGGCGCTCCGCGCGGTTGCTCACACCGGGACGTCGGAGTCGACCAGCAGCTGGCCGTCCGAGCCCTCCACGAGTTGGATGCGGTGCTGTTCAGGGAAGGTCTCGTCGTCGCGCACCAGCGTGACCTGCGCGTTCACCACCAGGCCCGCTTCGTCTGCCGACGTCCCGCCCAGCGTGACCGACTCGTAGTCGCTCCAGAACCCGATGTAGCCGTCGCGGCTGATGATGCCCCGCAACGTCGGGCCGGTGCGCTCGTAGGCAGCAGCCGGGTCGCCCGGCAGCAGGCCGTAGTAGTCGGTGACGAACTGCACCATCTCCGCGGCCGTGGGTGGACTGTCGGCGGTCGGCGACGTCGGGGATGCGGTGGTCCCCGGTGTGGTCTCCACCGACGGGGCGGTGCTCGGCGTCGGGGTGTCCGGCGCGGCACTCGTCTCGGCCGACGGCGCCGGCGCGGGCGCGGACGACGACGCCGGGTCGCCGGCGGTGTCGTCGCGCTCGTCGGGCCGGGTCAGCCAGAACACCAGCAGCGCAGCGAGCCCGCCGAGCACCAGGACCGCGGCCAGCGCGGCGGGCCACCGCGGTCGGTTCCGGGTCGCCGGCGGGGAGGTGGGGGCCGCTGCCGGGCGAGGCTGCCGGGCGGTGGGCTCGGCGCGCACGGACGCGGGCGCCGGTTGCGATCCCGAGGTCGGCCGGGGCGCCGGGACCGGCGGTGTCGAAGCAGGCGGGTCCGGGGCAGGAGGTGCCGGGGTGGGTGGGGCGATCGGCACCCGCTCCGCCGTGGTCCTCCTGGGCGGGGTCCCGGCCTTGGACCCGGCCTTGGACCCGGCCTTGGACTCGGCCTCCGCCGTGGCCGCGGCCTTCGCCCTGGCCGGCAGCCCGGGCAGCGTCTTCGGCAGCAGGGTGCGTGCGGTCAGCACCTCGGTGACGTCGCGGTCGGGCCCGGCCGCCAGCTTGGCCAGTTCGTCCCGCACCTGCGTCATCGTCGGACGCTGCGTCGGGTCGGCCGCCAGCATGCGCATCAACGGGGCGGTCAGTGCTCCGGCCTGCGTCGGCGGCTGGAACTCCCCGCCGGCCACCTTGTACAGCATCTGCAGCGCGTTGTCGCTCAACCCGAAGGGCGGGCTGCCCTCCAGGCAGGCGTACAGCGTCGCGCCGAGGGAGAACACGTCGCTGGCCTCGTCGGGTGGGGAGCCCTGGGCGACCTCGGGCGCGAGGAACGCCGGCGTCCCCTTCACCACCCCGGTCTGGGTCAGCGAGACGTCCCCGACGGCCCGCGAGATGCCGAAGTCGGTGATCTTCACCAGGCCCTCCCGGCCCGGGCCCTCGCCGTTCAGGTTGTTGCCGGGCTTCACGTCCCGGTGGATGACGCCGGCCGCGTGCGTGGCGGCCAGGGCGTCGGCCACCTGGGCGCCGATCTGCGCCACCTGCACGATCGGCAGCACGCGCCGGTCGTGCAGCAGCGCCGCCAGGCTCACCGACGGCAGGTGCTCCATCACCAGCCACGGCTGGCCACCGTCGAGGACCATGTCGTAGACCGCGACGGCGTGCGGGTGCGACAGCCGGGCGGCGATCCGGCCCTCGCGCATCGCCGCGTCGCGGTTGGCCTGCGCCAGCGCGGCGTCGATGCCCGCCGGCACCAGCACCTGCTTGACCGCGACGTCCCGGCCCAGCAGCTCGTCACGGGCCAGCCACACCGCCCCCATGCCGCCGCCACCGAGCTGCGAGCGCAGCCGGTACCGGTCGGCCACGAGGGCTCCGGGGCCGGTCACCGCGGTCGGGGGAGCACGGGCAGCGGAACGGCGACGGTCAGGCCGTGACGGGGGTGCCGAACCGGCGGGAGTACTCGGTCTGGGCCCCCTCGGGCAGGGCGTCGTAGAGCTCGCTCAGCTCGGACAGCGAGCTCTCCGGCAGCTCGTCGAACAGTTGTTCCCAGCTCGGCGGGTCGTCGTAGCTGCGGCGCAGCAGCAGCTCCCAGGCGCGGGTCTGCCGCTCGTGCTGGGCCCGCCCGGCCACCAGGCTCGACAGGTAGGCGTCCTTGGCCGCGGACTTCTCCACCTTGGTCGCGTCGTCGGGCAGCTGGGTCGGGTCGGTGTCCCGGAGCGCGGCCACGATCGCCGCGACCACCTCGGGGCGTACCTGCTCGGACTCGGTCATGGCCTGCCCCTCCCGGTCCGTCCCCGGACCACCTCGCACACTCGGACGCCTGATCATCCATGGCGGGGGCCCCGGACGACCACCCGAGCGACGCGCCGAGCCGTCGATCCGGAGGGCGGCGGCACCCTCCCCGGCGCCCGCCCGGTAAAGTGACCGGCGCACTGGAGGATTCGCCTAGTGGCCTATGGCGCTCGCTTGGAAAGC
>JAOPWO010000489.1 GCA_025965635.1 Modestobacter sp.
TCCAGCAGCCTGTCCGCGTAGGCGGTGATCCGCATCATCCACTGGGTCAGCGGCCGCCGGAACACCGGGAAGTTGCCCCGCTCGGAGCGCCCGTCGGCGGTGACCTCCTCGTTGGACAGCACGGTGCCCAGCCCCGGGCACCAGTTGACCGGCGCCTGGTGCCGGTAGGCCAGCCGGTGCCCGTCGACGACCCGGCGACGCTGCACGTCGGTCAGCTCCGACCAGGGCCGGCCGGTCTCGTTGGTGCCCGGCGCGGGCTCACGGGTGCCGGCGGACAGTTCCGCGACCAGCTCGGGAATCGGCCGGGCCCGGCCCCGCCCGCCGTCGGCGTCGGGGTCGAACCAGGCCTCGAAGACCTGCCGGAAGATCCACTGGGTCCACTTGTAGTAGCCCGGGTCGATGGTCGCGAAGGTGCGCCGGGTGTCGTGGTCGACGCCCAGTCGGCGCAGCTGGGCGGAGATCGCGGCGATGTTGGCCTCGGTGGTGACTCGCGGGTGCTGGCCGGTCTGCACCGCGTACTGCTCGGCGGGCAGCCCGAAGGCGTCGTAGCCCATCGGGTGCAGCACGTTGTGCCCGTCCATCCGCAGGAACCGGCTGGTCACGTCGGTGCCCAGGTAACCCAGCGGGTGCCCGACGTGCAGCCCGGCGCCCGAGGGGTACGGGAACATGTCCATCACGAACGCCTTGGGGCGGTCGGCGACGCGCTCGAAGCCGGCGCTCAGCGGGCCGACGGGGTTGGGGGTGTGGAAGGTCCCCTGGGCGTCCCAGCGGTCCTGCCAGGCGAGCTCGATCGACTGCGCCAGCGCCGGCATGTACCGGTGCGGCGGGACCCCGTCCGCGGTCGTCTCGGGGTTCGGCTGGCTGGCCGTCTGGCTCATCGTCGGTGCTCCGGTCCTCGGTCGCTCACGTCGTGACTGGTGGCGGACATGAAAAGACCCCTCACACAGGAGGGGTCGCCGTGCTGTCCGGGTGGGTCAGGTCAGCACGGCTGGTGGAGCAGGCGCCCGCCGGTCACCGGGGCAGCTTACCGCGCGAGCCGGTGACGGACGCCCGTGTCCCGGCCCGGGGGGAGCCGCCCGGGCGCAGCCGTGCCCGACATCACCATCCGGCCCGGTTTCGTCCGATCGCGGCACGGGCACTGCCGGGGCAGCGTTCAGCACCGCAGCGCCACTCCCCCGTCGACCCCGGGAGCGACAGCGCCGGGAGCCTGGACGCGTTGGTCCCCAGCCTGCGTCGGCCGCCTCCTGCCCGGCCCCCGCGCGGTCGACCGCAGCCTTCGAGGACGACGTCGATGCCCGAGCACTCCTTGCCCTCCGCCCCGGTCGAGCCGCTCACCGAGGACAACCTCCCCGCGCTGGCCGACCGGGTGCAGGTGCCCACCTACGACCGGACGGCGCTCACCCCCGCGATCGTCCACGTCAGCGTCGGCGGGTTCACCCGCGCACACCAGCTGGTCTACCTCGACGAGCTGGCCGAGCGGGGCGACACCGACTGGGGTGTCGTCGGCGTGGGTCTCCACTCCGCCGGCATGCGGGACGCGCTGGCACCCCAGGACAACCTGTACACGGTGGTCGAGCGGAACGGCGACGCGGAGCACGCCCGCATCGTCGGCTCGATGGTCGACTACGTGTACGCCCCCGACGCCCCCGAGCGGGTGCTGGAGCTGCTCGCGGACGAGCGCACCCGGGTGGTCACGATGACCGTCACCGGCACGGCCTACCGGATCGATCCGCACACCGGCGAGTTCACCCCCGACGACGAGGCCCGCGACGACCTGACGCACCCCGACCGGCCGGCGTCGGTGTTCGGGTACCTGGTCGAGGCGCTGGACCGCCGCCGGCGGGCCGGCCTGCCACCCTTCACCGTGCTGTCCTGCGACAACATGCAGTCCAACGGGGAGGCGGCGCGCAGCGCGGTGGTCGGTTTCGCCCGGCGCCGCGACGAGGTGCTGGCCCGCTGGATCAGCGACACCGTCGCCTTCCCCAGCAGCATGGTGGACCGGATCACCCCCACCACCAGCCCCGAGCAGCGCGACTGCATCGCCGAGACCTTCGGCGTCGACGACCGGTGGCCGGTGATCACCGAGCCCTTCTCGCAGTGGATCGTCGAGGACTCCTTCTGCAACGGACGCCCACCCCTCGAGGCCGTCGGCGTCCGCTTCGTCCGCGACGTCGGGCACTACGAGCTGATGAAGACCCGGCTGCTCAACGCCAGCCACTGCGCGCTGGGGTTCCTGGGCCTGGTCGCTGGGCTGGAGACGACGGACGAGGCGGTCGGGGAGCCGGCGCTGCGCGCGTACCTGGACCGGCTGATGAGCGACGAGGTCATCCCGCTGCTCCCGCAGCCCGAGGGCATCGACCTCGGCGACTACGAGGCCGCCCTGCTCCGGCGGTTCGCCAACCCCGCGATCGGGGACCCGCTGGGGCGGCTGTGCCGCCGGGGGTCCACCAAGGTGCCGAACTACCTGTTGCCGTCGCTGCGCCAGGCCCGCGAGGAGCACCGTCCGCACGAGCTGCTGACCCTCGCGGTCGCTGGGTGGTTCCGGTACCTGCGCGGCACCGACGAGCTGGGCCGGCCGCTGGAGATCGAGGACCAGCTCGGGGACCGCCTGCAGGAACTCGCCTCCGCCGGCGGGACCGACCCTCGTCCGCTGCTGGGGGAACGCGCCGTCTTCGGGGACCTCGGGGACGACGGGGAGTTGGTCGAGCTGCTGGCGGAGCTGCTCCGGCAGCTGGAGCAGGACGGCGTCCGCGCCACGCTGACCGACCGGCTGGCCGCGGCTCCGCCCGCGGACTCCCGGCCGGCAGCGGCCGACGGGGAGTCGGTGCCGGCATGACAGCGTCCAGTCCCGCGCGACCGGGCCCGGCCCTGCGCGGCCGGCTGCCCGCCGTCCGGGCGTCGCTGTGCGGCGCCGACGACGACCTGTCCCCCTCCGAGACCCCGGCTTCCGAGGCCTCGGTGGACGTCACCAACCGGTTCCTGGCCGCGCACGGCATCGCCCGGCCGGTCACGGCGGAGCAGTTGCGGGCCGACTTCACGGGGGAGGACGTCGGGACGACGCCACCGGGCTGGCCGCCGCACACGGAGCACCGCTGACCGACCTGGACCGCTGGCACACCTCGGTGCCGTCCTGTCCCCCGACCCCGGGGTCACCGACCCGCTCGCCGCACCGGGGCAGCACCTCACGCTGGCCGCGGTCAGCTCCAGCGCCCTGGCCGGGCTGGCGGGCAGCGTCGCGGCGACCGGCCTGAGCGGACCACTGCCCGCCCAGCGCCGCTGCAGCGCGGAGGACTCGTCGCCCACCCCGACCGGCGAGCCCGACCCGGCGATCCACCTGCACGCCTGCCGCGATCCAGGGATCGCTCCCGGAAGAGGGCCCCGCCGTCGAGGCGTGGGGCGCCACGCCGCTGGGTGACCGCGCGGTGGAGGGGAGTGACCTGGGTCCTTTCCCCAACCGCCCGGCTACCGCTACGGTGCGGACAGGCAGCGTGGACGCCCCACCGCACCAGGTGGTGGCGAACGTCACCACCTGCCGGTGCGTTTGCCCGGCCGACGGCCGGGGCACCACAGTTGTCCGGCGTTCAACAGCAGCGCCGTCCCGCTGCCGGAGCGGACCGGCAGCGCGGCCGGGATGCACGACGCCGGTGGAGCGCCTGGACCGTGCCCCGCAGGGCAACCGGTCCGGGACGACACCTCGTCCTCGGAGGAGCTGGCACCGCGGTCGCCTGACGACCTACGGCGTGCCGCCCGGGGACGCCGTCGTGGTGGACCACCGCGCGACCGAGCCCGCCGAGCTGTCGGCCGACGTGTGGAGGACCTGAGATGAACGAGCACGCCCGAGGCGGTGCCTCCACCCCCGCACGTCCACGCCCGTCCACTGCCCCCCGCACTCATCGGCCGACCATCTCCCAGGCCACGCCCGGCCCGGCCGCGCTGGTACCGGAGCCGCTGTCCGGGTCGACGCTGGGTTGGCACGCCCAGCGGGTGCACGTGCCCACCTACGACCGTTCTGCGCTGACGCCGGCCGTCGTCCACTTCAGCGTCGGCGGGTTCCACCGGGCCCACCAGTTGGTGTACTTCGACGACCTCGCCGAGCGCGGCGAGACCGGCTGGGGTGTCATCGGCGTGGGGCTCCGCTCCCCCGCCATGCGCGATGCGCTGCAGCCGCAGGACCACCTGTACACGGTGGTCGAGCGCAGCCGGCACGGCGAGCGGGCGCGCGTCGTCGGCTCGATGGTCGACTACCTCTTCGCCCCCGACGCCCCCGACGCCGTGCTGGCCGCGCTGACCGACGACCGCACCCGGCTGGTCACGATGACGGTGACCGGGACGGCGTACCGGATCGACCCGCGCACCGGCGAGTTCGACCCCGACGACGACGACGTCCGCGCCGACCTGGACGACCCGCACCACCCGCGCTCGCTCTTCGGGTACATCGTCGAGGGCCTCGACCGCCGGCGCCGGGCCGGCCAGCGCCCCTTCACGGTGCTGTCCTGCGACAACATGCAGTCCAACGGCGAGGCCGCCCGGGCTGCGGTGGTCGGATTCGCCCGCCTCCGCGACGAGGTCCTCGCCCGCTGGATCGCCGACTCCGTCGCCTTCCCGGGCAGCATGGTCGACCGGATCACCCCGTCGACCAGCCCGGAGGACCGCGACGAGGTCGCCCGCCGGTTCGGCGTCGCCGACCGCTGGCCGGTCATCACCGAGCCGTTCTCCCAGTGGGTCATGCAGGACGAGTTCTGCCACGGGCGCCCGCCGCTGGAGGACGTGGGGGTGCAGTTCGTCCCCGATGTCAGTGCCTACGAGCTGATGAAGACCCGGCTGCTCAACGCCAGCCACAGTGCGCTGGGACACCTCGGCTCCCTCGCCGGGCACGTGCGGATGGACGAGGTCATGGCCGATCCCGACCTGAGCGAGTACGTCAGCCGGCTGATGTCGGAGGAGATCGCGCCGCTGCTGCCCGTGCCGGCGGGGATCGACCTGGACCGGTACCAGCGCACCCTGCTGGACCGGTTCGCCGACCCGGCGATCGCCGACCGGCTGGCCCGGCTGTGCCGGCGCGGGTCGTCGAAGGTCCCGCTGTACGTGCTGCCGTCGCTGCACGCCGCGCTGGCCGCGGGGCGGCGAACAGACCTGCTGACCCTCGCGGTCGCGGGGTTCTGCCGCTACCTGCGGGGGACGGACATGCAGGGACACCCGTTCCCGCTGGAGGACGACCGCGCCGAGGAGCTGCGTGCCCTCGCCGTCGCCGGGGGGACCGACCCGCGCCCGCTGCTGGCGGTCCGCGCCGTCTTCGGCGACCTGGGCGACCGGCCCGACTTCGTCGAGGAGCTCGCCGGCATCCTGCAGCAACTGGACCGGGAGGGCGTCCGGGCGACTCTGGCCGCCAGGTTGGACGCCGCCGCCCACGTGCGTCACCATCCGGTCAACGCCCCAGCGGACCGCCGGGGTCCCGGTGCGTCGGGCCGCCGACCGGCCGACCGGGACACGGCCGGTCCGGTCGCTCCGGTCCCGGGCAACGCCTTGTTGCCCGCATGAGACGTCCCCGTCCCACCGCCCCCCCGAGGAGGGTCCACCCGATGCCCGAGATCCGCAGCGAGCTCGTCGAACGTCTCGAGGCCCTGCTCTGCGACGCCGACGGCAACCTCTTCCCCTCGGAGGAGCCCGCCTTCGTCGCCTCTGCAGAGGTCACCAACCGGTACCTGGCCGCACTCGGCAGCGACCGGCGCTTCACCGCAGAAGAGCTGCGCCTGGCCACGACCGGGAAGAACTTCCGGACGACGGCCGCCGACCTCGCCACCGCCGCCGGTGTCGCCGTCCCCGACCTCACCCCCTGGGTCGCCGAGGAGAAGCAGGCCGTGACCGCGCACCTGAGCCGGGTGCTCGTGCCCGACGCCGAGGTGACCGGGGCGCTGGGCGTGCTCGGCCGGCACCTCACCCTGGCGGCGGTCAGCTCCAGCGCACTCACCCGGCTGGACGGCTGCTTCACCGCCACCGGTATCGCCGGCCTGCTGCCGGCGGCCCGTCGGTTCAGCGCGGAGGACTCACTGCCGACCCCGACGAGCAAGCCGGACCCGGCGGTCTACCTGCACGCCTGCGCCGACCTCGGCATCGCCCCCGAGCAGGGACTGGCCGTCGAGGACTCCCTCCCGGGTGCGCTGTCAGCGGTCCGGGCGGGGTGCCCGACCGTGGGCAACCTGCGCTTCGTCGCCCCGGCCGAGCGGGCCGAGCGCGAGGCGCAGCTGCGCGAGGCCGGCGTGATCGCCGTCGTGTCCTCGTGGACCGAGCTGACCGACCTGCTCCTCCCGGGTCTCACCGGCCGGACCGACCCCCGGGCGTCCCTGGTCCCGGCAAGGGGTGACCGGTGAAGGTCGTGTTCAACAGCTTCCGCGGCGTGTACTCCGACAGCCCGCGTGCGGTCTTCGAGGCGCTCCGCGAGCGCGGGGACGACCACGAGCACGTCTGGCTGGTCAGGCCCGACCGGGCCGCGGACTTCCCGGCCGACGTCGCCACCGTGGAGTTCGGCACCCCGGAGGCCCGAGGCGCCCTCGAGTCCGCCGATGTGGTCGTCTCCAACGACCACATCGGCTTCGACTGGGACAAGCGGCCCGGCACCGTCTACCTGCAGACCTGGCACGGCACCCCGCTCAAACGGATCCACAACGACGTGCTGTGGGCACCGGAGGGTCGGCTGGCCTACCTGGACACCGAGATCGCCCGGTGGGACGCGCTGCTGTCGCCCAACCCGGCGAGCACCCCGCGGTTCCAGCAGGCATTCGGCTTCACCGGCCCGGTGCACGAGACCGGCTACCCACGCAACGACGTGCTCAGCTCACCGGACCGGGACCGGCTCCGCGCCGAGGTCCGCGCCGAGCTGGGCATCGCCGACGGGGTCACCGCGGTGCTCTACACCCCCACCTGGCGTGACGACCTGGTGTTCGCCGACGGCGGCGGCCCGCAGCACACGTTCCCGCTCGACCTGAGCGAGTTCGCCGCGGACCTCGGGGACGACCACGTGCTGCTGCTCCGGCTGCACCAGATGGTCTCCGACCGGTTGGACTTCCCCGCGGGCGGGCCGGTCCGCGACGTGTCGGCCCATCCCGACATCCGCTACCTGTACCTGGCCGCCGACGTGCTGGTCACCGACTACTCGTCGACGATGTTCGACTTCGCCGTCACCGGGAAGCCGATCCTCAACTTCACCTACGACCTGGACTACTTCCAGAACGAGCTGCGCGGGTTCTACTTCGACCTCGCCGAGGCCGCCCCGGGCCCGCTGCTCGCCACCAGCGACGACGTCCTGGCGGCGATCGCCGAGCTGAGCCGGCGACCCTGGGTGCCCACCGACCGCTACACGCGGTTCCGGGACACCTTCTGCTCGCTGGAGGACGGCCACGCCACCGACCGGGTGCTCGACCTGTTCTTCCCCCGCCCCGACGGTGGACCCGACGCCCCCCGCACGACCCCGACCGAACCGAGGAGATGAGCATGCGCACAGCTGACCCGATCCTGACCGGGGAGCGTGATCGGCCGGCGCGTGAGGCCGCCGGCCGCCGTTCCTCCGACGTCCACAGCCCCCAGGTGGTCATCCTCGCCGCAGGCATGGGCACCCGGCTGGGCCGCAAGCTGCCCAAGCCGCTCACGCCGCTGATGGACGGCCGCAGCATCATGCAGCAGCAGCTGGACGGGATCCGCGCCGTCTTCGGCGCGGGCACCGCCGTGACCGCGGTCGTGGGCTACCGGGCCAAGGCCGTCATGCGCGCCCACTCGGACGTGCTGTTCGCCTTCAACCCCGACTTCGCGACCACGAACACCTCGCAGAGCCTGCTGCGGGCCCTGCGGTCCTCCCA
>JAOPWO010000003.1 GCA_025965635.1 Modestobacter sp.
CACCGGGAGCGGTAGCCTGACGGTTCCTGCGCAGCACGCCGCCGGCCCGTCGACCGGAGCCGGCAGACCGCCGGGTCGCTCCGGCGTCCCGTGCCGGTCCGGGCGACCAGACTGCGCAGCAACAGCACAGCGAGGAGGCAGCCCGTGACCAGCCGGGGAACCCCCGCCGCCGATCGCACCGCCGACCGGCTGACCGCCGCGGTCGGCCCCGTGGTGACCGCCGCCGGGTACGACCTCGAGGAGCTGGTGGTCCGGGCGGCCGGCCAGCGCTCGGTGGTCCGCGTCGTCGTCGACCGGGACGAGGGCGTCAGCCTCGACGACGTGGCCGACGTCAGCCGGGCCATCTCCGACGTCCTGGACGCCGACGAGGCCGATGCCGGCCGACCGCCCTACGTCCTCGAGGTGACCAGCCCGGGCGTCGACCGCCCGCTGACCGAGCCCCGCCACTGGCGGCGCAACGCCGGACGGCTGGTCGCGGTCGAGGTCGGGCCGGAGAAGGCCCGCGAGCAGGTCACCGCACGGCTGCTGCGGGTGGAGGACGACGGCATCGTGCTCGCCGTGGAGAAGGGCGGCGCGAAGAAGGGCCAGGTGCGCCGCGCGGTCGGCGAGCGCACCGTGCCCTGGGCGGAGCTGGGGGAGGGGCGGGTGCAGGTGGAGTTCAGCCGCCCGGCCGGGCACCGCGACGCCGGCCTGGTCGTCACCGGACCGGCGGACGACGCCGCCGACGATGACGCCGAGGACGAGATCGATCCAGACGAGATCGACACAGACGAGATCGACGAGCTGGACGGGGACGCGCTCGACCAGCGCGACCCGGCCGGGTCCGGAGGAGAGCAGTGAACATCGACGTGACCGCACTGAAGGCGGTCGAGCGGGAGAAGGACATCCCCGCGGACGTCTTGCTCCAGGCCATCGAGACGGCCCTGGTGACCGCCTACCGGCATGCCGAGGGCGCAGCGAAGCACGTGCGCGTACACGTGGACCGCAAGACCGGCGAGGTCGCCGTGCTGGCCCAGGAGCTCGGTCCCGACGGCGAGGTCGTCCACGAGTGGGACGACACGCCCGGTGACTTCGGCCGGATCGCCGCCAGCACCGCCAAGCAGGTCATCGTGCAGCGGCTGCGGGACGCCGAGCACGAGCAGACCTTCGGCGAGTACGCCGGCAAGGAGGGCGACATCGTCAGCGGCATCGTGCAGGCGCACGACCGCCGCAACACCGAGGGCATGGTGCTGGTCGACATCGGCAAGGTCGAGGCGAACCTGCCGCCGACCGAGCAGGTCCCGGGGGAGGACTACAAGCACGGCACCCGGATCAAGGCCTACGTGTTGTCGGTGACCCGCACCTTCCGCGGTCCGCAGGTGACCCTGTCCCGGACCCACCCGAACCTGGTGCGCAAGCTGTTCGCGCTGGAGGCCCCCGAGGTCGCCGACGGCAGCGTGGAGATCATGGCGGTGGCCCGCGAGGCCGGGCACCGGTCGAAGATCGCCGTCCGCACCTCGGTGCCCGGGCTCAACGCCAAGGGTGCCTGCATCGGCCCGATGGGCCAGCGGGTGCGCAACGTGATGAGCGACCTGCACGGCGAGAAGATCGACATCGTCGACTGGACGGACGACGACGCCTCGTTCGTCGCCTCCGCGCTCTCCCCGGCCCGGGTCACCAGCGACCGCGTCGTGGACCCCGCGGCCCGCGCCGTCCAGGTCGTCGTCCCCGACTACCAGCTGTCGCTGGCCATCGGCAAGGAAGGGCAGAACGCCCGGCTGGCCGCCCGCCTCACCGGCTGCCGCATCGACATCCGCAGCGACGCGCAACCCGACGACGCCGGATCGGCGGCGTCGCCGGGCGTGGGGCGGGCCCCGCTGCGTTCCGGCACGCGGACCGCCGGGCGCCCTCCACAGGGGGGTGCGCGACCGCCGGCACGACGGGCGGAACATCCCGGTCCCGCGGCGCGCTAGACTCAGCGATGGCCGACACGTCCATCCCGGTCCGCACCTGTGTGGGGTGCCGGGGACGCGCTCCGGTCACCGAACTGTTGCGTGTGGTCGTCCGGGACGGGGGGTTGACCCCCGACCCCGGACGGCGGCTCCCCGGTCGGGGCGCCTCGTTGCACCCCGACCAGGAGTGTCTGCACGCAGCGGTCCGGCGTCGGGCCTTCCCGCGCGCGCTGCGTTGCAGCACGCCGCTGGAGACCGGTCCGTTGGAGGAGCACCTCGCGCAGCAGGTCACCTGACCCGCTGCCGGCGCAACCCCCGGCGGGCGATCCATGGCAGCACCACCGACGGACCGGCAGCCGGCCGATCCGCACGTCGAGAGCAGGACGTCCTCGGATGAGCCACCTGTGAAGTCGTCACGATGACCATGTACCACTGACTTAGGGGTCGAGCGGGCCAGCCGCCGGCCTCACCAAGAGGAGACCCGTGCCAGGCAAGGCCCGCGTACACGAGCTCGCGAAAGAGCTCGGTATCGACAGCAAGACAGTGCTCGCCAAGCTCAAGGAGCAGGGCGAGTTCGTGAAGTCCGCCTCCTCCACCGTCGAGGCCCCCGTGGCCCGACGGCTGCGTGAGGCCTACTCCCCCGGTGGCGGGGGCAA
>JAOPWO010000037.1 GCA_025965635.1 Modestobacter sp.
ACGTCGATGCCCATCGCCCGGGCGACCGGGACGAACAGGTCCGGCGCACTGCCGGCGTTGAAGCGGATCACGTGCGGCAGGAGCACGCCGTTGACCACGCCGTGCGGCAGGTCGAGCAACCCGCCGACCTGGTGGCTCATCGCGTGGGTGGCGCCGAGGATGGCGTTGGTGAACGCGAGGCCCGCCTCCAGGCTGGCCTGCGCCATGCCGATGCGGGCGTCGATGTCGTGCGGGTGCGTGAGCGTGCGGCGCAGCCAGCGGCAGATCAGCTCGATGGCGTGCAGCGCATGGACGTCGGTGAGCGGTGCCGCAGCGCGCGAGACGTAGGCCTCGATGCCGTGGGTGAGCGCGTCGAGGCCGGTGGCGGCGGCCAGGTCGGCGGGCATGGTGGTCAGCAGCCGGGGGTCGGTGAGCGAGATGTCGGGGACCAGCGCCCGGCCGATCAGCGTCGCCTTCAGCCGGCGGGTGGTGTCGGTGATGACCGCGAACTGGGAGACGTCGGCCCCGGTGCCGGCGGTGCTCGGGCACATGACCGTGGGCGGGATCGCGACGGTGACCTTGTCCACGCCCTCGTAGTCGAGGATCTGCCCGCCGTTGCTGGCGACGACGGCGATCGCCTTGGCCGCGTCGATGACCGAGCCGCCGCCCAGGCCGATGACCACGTCGCAGCCGCTCTCCAGGTAGCGCTCCGCCCCGACGGCGACCTCGTGGTCCTTGGGGTTGGGCGTGAGCCCCTGCCAGACGGTCGGCACGAGGGCGGCCCCGGCGAGGTGGCCGGCCAGCTCGGTCCACCAGCCGGCCTCCACCACGCCGGCGTCGGTGACCACGAACGGCCGCTGCGCCCCCAGCCGGCGGGCGGCGAACCCGGCCTCGGACAGCGCGCCCCAGCCGAAGACGACTTCCGGCACCAGGTACTTGCTGAAGGCGCTCACCGGGCGGTCCGACGCCGACCGCGGCAGGGCAGCGGTCATCGACGCGGGCCGGCTGCTCGGCACTGAGCGGTCACGGTGGGGCCTCCGGTGTCTCGGACGGCGTCGCCCGAGGGTAACTGGTGGGGTGATCCCCGCCACACGTCCCGGTGCGCCGCCGGCGGTCAGGCGGCGGTGAACTCCGTCAGCCCGGTGAGCAGCCGGTCGACGTCGGCGTCGTCGTTGTACGGCGCCAGCCCCACCCGCAGCCCGCCGGTGTCGCCCAGCCCCAGCCGGCGGGAGGCCTCGAGCGCGTAGAACGACCCGGCCGGCGCGTTGACGCCGCGCTCGGCGAGGAACCGGTGGGCGTCGGCGGCGTCCCGGTCGGCGAAGGTGAGCAGCAGCGTCGGCGTCCGCCGCCGGGCCCGCGACCGGACGGTGACACCGGGCAGGTCGCGGACGCCGTCCTCGATCCGCACCCGCAGCCGGTCCTCGTGCTCCTCCAGCGCCGTCATCGCCGTGGTCAGCCGGGTCCGGCGGTCCTCCCCCACGCCCGAGCCGGCGAGGAAGTCGACCGCCGCCGTCGTCCCGGCCAGCAGCTCGTAGGGCAGCGTGCCCAGCTCGAACCGCTCGGGGACGGCGTCGGTCGAGGGCAGCAGCTTGTCCGGGTGCAGCGTCCCCAGCAGCGCGGGGGCGGCGATCAGGCAGCCGCAGTGCGGGCCGAGGAACTTGTACGGCGAGCAGGCGTAGAAGTCGGCGCCGAGTCCGGCGACGTCCACGGGGGCGTGCGCGGTGAGGTGCACGCCATCCACCCAGGTCAGCGCGCCGGCGTCGTGGGCCAGGGTGGTGATCGCCGGCAGGTCGGGGCGGGTGCCGATCAGGTTGGAGGCGCCGGTGACGGCGACCAGCCGGGTCCGGCTGGTGAGCAGCGCGCCGACCACCTCGGGCGCCAGCTCGCCGGTGGCCGGGTCGAACTCCGCCCAGCGCACGGTCGCCCCGCGGGCGGCGGCGGCCTGCACCCACGGCCGGATGTTGGCGTCGTGGTCCAGCCGGGTCACCACCACCTCGTCGCCGGGCCCCCACCCGGCCGACAGCACCCGGGACAGCTCGTAGGTCAGCGAGGTCGCGCTGCGGCCGAACACCACGCCGCCCGGGTCGCCGGCGACCAGGTCGGCCACCGCGGCGCGTGCGGCCAGCACGACGGCGTCGGCGTTGCGCTCGGCCAGGGTGACCTGCCCGCGGTTGGCCAGCGGCGCGGTCATCGTGGCGGCGACCGCCGCGGCCACCACGTCGGGCACCTGCGAGCCACCGGGCCCGTCGAAGTGCGCGGCTCCGGCCGCAAGGGCGGGGAAGTGCGCGCGGACGGCGGCGACGTCGAAGCTCATGGCTCTCCCGGGGAGGCGGTCGGTGGACTGGCGACGATGCTGGACCGCGGGCCGACGGCGGCGACGATGCGGTCCGGGCGCACCAGCACCGCGCGGCCGCGCAGCCAGCCGAGCAGCTCCGGGGAGTGCAGCTCCCCTGGTCCGGACCCCACGCGCAGCACCCGCGGCTCCGGCGCGTCGGGCAGGGTGGGCGCGTCCGCGGCGCCGCACGTCAGCACCGCCCAACCCGGCCCGAGCAGGTCGTCGAGCCGCTCCGTGGCGCCGTCCACCCGGACGGGGGGCTGCGGGACCAGCGCCCCGACCGGCGAGCCCGGCGCG
>JAOPWO010000043.1 GCA_025965635.1 Modestobacter sp.
CCCGGGGGAACCAGCGGCGGGCCAGCTCCTTGATCGAGGAGACGTCGATCATGCGGTAGTGCAGGTGTCGTCCAGCACCGGCATGTCCCGGGCCAGGAAGCCGCGGTCGGTGCCGATCGAGTTGCCGCACAGCGGAGCCGTGCGCCGCTCGGGCACGAAGCGCTGCACGTACTCCAGCACCAGCTCCTCGGCCTCGGCGAGGGTGACCGTGGAGGCGCGCACCGCCTCGGTGAGCCCGGAGTTCGCGTGCATCGCGGTGACGACGTCGCCCATCGCGGCCAGGTCGTCGTCGTCGGCGTGGATGATCACGTCGAGGCCGGGGTCGAGCACGTTGAGCTGCGAGTCGGTGACCACCACGGCCACCTCGATGAGCTTGTCGCGGGCGAGGTCCAGCCCGGTCATCTCGCAGTCGATCCAGACGAGGTTGTTCGCTGCGCTGTCCGCCACGGTCCGCGACCCTACGCACCCTCCCCGACGAGTGCCGCGCCACCCGGCCGGGCACAGCGGGGCCGACGGGGCGGAGGGGGCTGGCGTGGTGCGCGGCCGCCCCCGACCGCCGACACCCCTCCGCGCGGACCGGGACGGGGGGCTCCGCGGATACGCTGCGGTCTCCAGCACCTCGTCAGCGGAGCCGCTCGTGCCCTCGACCACGCCCACGACTCCCCGTCACCCAGCGGTCGCCCCCGCCTCGCTCACCGCGGGGCTGCGGTCACCCGTCGCGCTGGTCCGCTGGCTGTGGCAGGCCTACATGACCCCGGGCAGCCCCGGCCGGCCGACCACGCAGCAGGAGCTGCGCTGGATCTACACCGCCTGGCTGGTCGCCTTCGGCCTCAAGATGCTGGGCTCATCCTGGGACGTCTCCTGGCACTTCAAGTGGCTCCGTGACGACCTGGCGCCGCCGCACCTGCTCAACTCGACCGGCACCGTGCTGGTCGTCGCCCTGGTCGCCTTCGCCGGCTACAGCGGCTACGGCGTCGACCGCCGTGCGCTGCGGCTCATGCAGTGGGGGACCGGGGTCTTCCTGTTCGCCGTCCCGGTCGACCTGCTCAATCACCGGATCAACGGTCTGGACATCACCAGCTGGAGCCCCAGCCACGCGCTGCTCTACCTCGGGACGGCGATCATGCTGGCCGGCGCGCTGCGCGGCTGGTGGCTGTACGCGGCGCCGGGCCGGCTGCGGGAGGTGGTGTCGCTGGGCCTGTGGCTGTTCTTCGTGGAGAACGTGCTGTTCCCCAACCAGCACCAGGAGTACGGCATCCTGTCGCTGTTGGACTACCGGGCCGGGCGGACGACGGCCGAGCCGTCGCTGCTGGACTTCGCCGCCTCCCAGGGGCAGGCGCCGGAGCAGTTCATGCTGCCGGTGCCGTCCTGGGTGCACCCCGCGTGGCTCGTCTGCGCAGGCCTGCTGGCGCTGGTCGTCGCGCGCCGGGTGGTGGGGCTCCGCTGGACGGCCACGCTGCTGGCCGGTCTGTACCTCGGCTACCGGGCCGTCGCCGGGCTGCTGCTGACCGGCGCCGGTTTCCCGCCCTCGGTGCTGCCGGTCATGCTGCTGGCCGGCGCCGTCCTGGTCGACCTCGCCGTCACCCGGCGGGTGCCCGGCTGGCTGGCCGCCCCGGTGGTCACCGGGGGCGTCGTCCTCGCCGCCTGGGCGCAGGACGCGGTGGGGGTGGTCCCGCCGTGGCAGTGGTCGGCGGTGCCGCTGGTGGCGGTGGGGTTCGCCGTGCTGTGGGCCGGGCTCGACCGGCTCGCCGGCACTGCTGCGTTCGCCCGCTGGCAGGCCCCGGTGGGACCCGGGGCGGCGTTCCAGGAGCCGGCGCGGAAGCCGGTCGGGGTGGGCGGCACGCCGCCGTCGTGACCCCGGAGCGGCCTCCCCGATGACGTAACGTCGGGGCGGCCGTCGCCGGCCGGGCCGTGCTCCGAGAGCCGGTCCCCGCCCGACGGTCGCCCTGTCGACGTCGCCAGCTCGTGCCCCCGCCGCGTACCCGTCCCCTGGAGTCCCCGTGCTCATCCTCACGCCGACACCTCTGGAGACGGCAGCCGAACGGGCGTTCTTCGCCGAGCTGGCCGGCTGGGACACCGGTGGCGCGGTCCGTGGCGGCGTGATGGTCTCCCTGCCCGTCGTGGACGGGCCGATGCAGCGCCGGCAGGCCGATGCCGTCCTCTTCGTGCCCGAGGGCATCGCCGTGGTCCGGGTCGTCGAGGTGGTCCGCCAATCCGGCGTGGTCACCGCCGGCTCCGACGGCGCCTGGACGATCGGCCCCGGTGCCGGCCCGGGCGACGTGCTGCGCCTGGCCGGTGGTGGGTCCACCCCGCTCGAGGGTCTGATGCGGGCCGGGATGGACGCGGCCGTCCGGCTGCGCCGGGCCGGCCTCGAGCCGGGCCGGATCGCCCGGCTCACCGTGCTCACCGGCGACGTCACCGGCCTGGTGCCCGCCGACGGCGACCTCGGTGACGGCGACCAGGTCGCGCTGCTCGAGCCCAAGTCGCTGCTGCTGGGCATCGCCCGGGTCAGCCGCTACACCGGCGAGGACAACCCCCGGCTGTGGACGACGGCCGACGTGCGCTCCGGCATCGAGGCGCTCGGCGTGGCCGGGCGCAGCGCCTCGGTCGAGGAGCTGAACGTCGAGGGGTTCCCGTACTCGCCCTACGTGCTCCGCCGCCGCGAACTGCTCGTGCCGATGTCCCTGCCCTCCGCCCGGGGTGCGGCCATGTCCTGGTCGTCGGACGGCGGGCCGACCGGCACGCCGGTCGCGGCTCCCG
>JAOPWO010000051.1 GCA_025965635.1 Modestobacter sp.
AGGAGGCGGCCCTCGCCACCGCGCTGCGCGCGACGGACCTGCCGGCCGACTGGTCGGTGCAGGCCAACCCGGTGCCCGACGGCGACCTCACCGACGCCCCCAGCCTGGCCGGCATCTGCTCGGGCACCGTGACCAGCGAAGGCCGGCGGACGGCGAAGTTCCCGGTCACCGGTCTCGACCCGGCCGGCACCGCGGTGCTGGCCAGCGAGGCGATCGCCTACGACACCGCGGCCAGCGCGGACCTCGCGCTGACCGAACTGGCCGCGGCCTTCGCCACCTGCCCGGCGGAGGACTACACGTTCCTGCCGGGACCGGCCGCCGACGGGCTCGGCGACGACTCCCTGGTGATCGGCTACGAGCTGTCCAACGGCGTCGGTCAGGTGGTGGTCGCGCAGATCCGCGGCGCGGTGCTGTCGGTGGTCATCGGCGACGACCCAGCCACCACACTGGGCTCCGCACAGCGCATCGCCGACCGCATGGCCCGGTTGCCCGCCGCGGCCATCGGCGGCTGAGCCGCTGCCCGACCCGAGGAGGACGAGGCCGTGAGCCAGCCCGCGGACGACGACCCCGGAGGTCGCCCGACGTCCCACCCCGGCACGCCGCACCCGTCCCCGCCGTCGTCCGCACCGCCCTGGTCGACTCCCGGCTACGGCCCCCCGCCCGGCGCCGGGACACCATCCCCGTACGGACCGCAGCCCGGCTACGGTCCCCCGCCCGGTCACCCGCCGCAGGCCTACGGACAGCCGGGCTGGGGGCCGGGCCTGCCGCGCCCGACCAACACGCTGGCGATCCTGGCCCTGGTGCTGGCCTTCGTGTTCGCCCCGGCCGGTCTGGTGCTGGGCATCGTCGCCCGCCGGCAGATCCGGCAGACCGGGGAGGAGGGCGACGGTCTCGCGCTGGCCGGGATCATCATCGGCGCCATCGTCACCGCGATGTTCGCCCTGGCGGTCATCGCCTGGGTGGTCGCCTTCGCCTCGATCGTCAGCAGCGACGGCTTCGCCCCCTAGACGGAGTGCCACCACGCACGTTTCCTGCGCGGCGGCGCTCCACTCAGCTGTCGGGCGGGGTGAAGGACGAGGTCCGGGACAGTCCGGCGGCGCGACCCTTTCCGGCGATGACCAGGGCCATCTTGCGGCTGGCCTCGTCGATCATCTCGTCGCCGAGCATCGCCGAGCCCTTCTTCCCGCCGGCCTCGGAGGTCGCCCAGTCATAGGCATCGAGGATGAGCTCGGCATGGTCGTAGTCCCCTTGCGAGGGGGCGTAGATCGCGTTGGCCGCGTCGATCTGCCCGGGGTGCAGCACCCACTTGCCGTCGAACCCCAGCATCGCCGACCGCTTGGCCACCTCCTCGAAGGCGGGGACGTCCCGCACCTGCAGGTAGGGGCCGTCGATGGCCTGCACGCCGCGGGCGCGGGCGGCCATCAGGATCTGCATGAGGATGTAGTGGTACGGGTCTCCCGGGTAGTCGGGGTGCAGCCCGCCCACCACGAGCGACTTCATGTTGATGCTGGCCATGAAGTCGGCCGGACCGTAGACGAGCGTCTCGATCCGCGGGCTGGCGAAGGCGATCGAGTTGACGTTGATCAGCCCCTGCGCGGTCTCGATCTGCGCCTCGATGCCGATCCGGCCGACCTCCAGGCCGTTGGCCTTCTCGACCTGGGTGAGCAGCAGGTCCAGCGCCTGCACCTGAGCCGCGTCGGCGACCTTGGGCAGCATGATGCAGTCGAGCTCGGCACCGGCGCCGCCGACCACCTCGACGACGTCGGTGAAGGTCCACTCCGTCGTCCAGTCGTTGACCCGTACCGCGCGGATCTTGTCGCCCCAGCCGCCCTCGTTCAGCGCCGCCACGACGTTCTTGCGGGCGGCGGGCTTGGCCAGCGGCGCGCAGGCGTCCTCGAGGTCCAGGAACACCTGGTCGGAGGTGAGCCCCTTGGCCTTCTCCAGGAAGCGCGGGTTGCTGCCCGGGACGGCCAGGTTGGAACGACGGGATCGGAACTCGGCCACGGTGCCTCCGCTTTCGACGACGACGGGAACCGGACAGTAGCCACCCCTGGTCACGGCACCCGGCCCGCTCGCCCTGCAGAGGGGCCCTTCTTCAGGTGACCGGCTCGGTGGCCGTCGGCGAGCTGCTGCCCCGGATCACCAGGCCCGCCCCGAACACGACGGCGATCATCCCGGGCAGCGCGAGCAGCGGCGGCACCTGCTGCAGCAGCACCAGCGCGACCAGCAGCGCCCCGGGGACCTCGAGCAGGACCGCCAGCCCGACGACGGTGGGGCCGACGGTGGACAGCACCAGGTTCAGCAGGGTGTGGCCGAGCAGCTGGGCGCAGACGGTGATCGCCGCGATCAGCCACCAGTCGCGCGCGCTGAACCCGGCCAGCGGCACCCCGATGAGAGCCGCCGTCAGCGCGATGACCGCGGCGCAGGTGGAGTAGCAGGTGACCGCGTAGACCGAGGTCGTCAGCCGTTCCCGCGCCCGGGCGCCGGCCAGCATGTACCCGCCGGCGCAGACCGCCCCCAGCAGTGCGAGCGCATCCCCGGCCAGCGCCCGCCAGGACACGGTGACGTCGACGCCGGCGATCATCGCCGTGCCCGTCACCGCCAGTCCGAGCCCGGACCAGACGACCCCGGGCAGCCGGACGCCGGCGAACCGGGCGGCCAACGCCGTCCAGACGGGGGTGGTGGTGACCAGCGCGGTGGAGGCGGCGACCGTCGTCATCGACAGGCTGGGCAGCCA
>JAOPWO010000052.1 GCA_025965635.1 Modestobacter sp.
CGCCGCCAACGTGGTGTACGAGACGCCCGAGGGGCGCAAGGCCTGGAAGCTCAAGCCGCTCCAGCTGCTGGTCACGCTGATCGGCATCCTCTTCGCCGCCCTGATCCTGGCGATGCTGGTGCTCAGCGGTCCGGTCGTCGACGCCATCGGGCAGTCCATCGGCCTGGGCGACACCGTGCTGACCGTGTGGGGCTGGGCCAAGTGGCCGGTCATCCTGGTGCTGCTGGCGCTGATGATCGCCGTCCTCTACTACTCCACCCCCAACGTGAAGCTGCGCGGCTTCAGGTGGGTCAGCCCCGGCGCCGGCGTGGCCATCCTCGTCGCGGTCGTCGCTTCGGCGTTGTTCGCCTTCTACGTCGGCAACTTCGGCAGCTACAACAAGACCTACGGCGCGTTGGCCGGTGTGGTGATCTTCCTGATCTGGTTCTGGCTGATCAACCTGGCGCTGCTGTTCGGCATCGAGCTCGACGCCGAGATCGAGCGGACCAAGGAGATGAAGGAGGGCGTGCCGCGCGCGGACAAGGAGATCCAGCTCGACGCGCGTGCCACCCCGAAGGACCAGCAGACGACCTGATCAGGAGGGCCCCGCTCGGCTCCGCCGAGCAGTGCCGGCCGTTCCGCCCGAGCAGACGCGGGATGATCCGCGATCCCGCGTCGCTCGGGCGGTCAGCCGCGGTCAGCCGCCCGGCGCATCGACCACATCTGGGCCGGCCGTTCGAACTGGGTGGCGATCTCCCAGCTCACGTGCGGCGGGCCGGTCTCCTTGCGGAAGCTCCGGGCGGCCACCCGGGCCAGCTCGGGGTCGGCGGCCACCCGGACGGCGAGCTCCCGGGCACGGTCCTCGACCGCGTCGTCGTCCACCGTCTCCCAGGCCAGCCCGAGCGCGACTGCACGCGCACCGTCCAGCTCCTCCCCGAACAGGGCCATCGCCGCGGCGGCCTCCCGACCGACCAGCCGGGACAGCAGCACGAAGTGACCGCCGCCGGGGTGCATGCCGCGCTTGAGGAAGCCGCACAGCAGCCGGGCGTCCCGGGCGACGATCCGCAGGTCGGCGGCGAGCAGCATGTTCATCCCCGCGCCCACCGCGGACCCGCGGACGGCCGCGATCGTGGGCGCAGCCACCTGACCCAGGCGGTAGAACGAGTCGTAGATCGAGCCCATGGCGGTGTAGGCGTCCGGGGCGGCGGGGTCACGCCCGGCGTCGGCCAGCGTCTGGACGTCGCCGCCCGCGCAGAAGCTCTTCCCCACGCCGCGGACGACCACCGCCCCGACCTCCGGGCGGGCGTCGACCTCGTCCAGGACGGCGATGAGCTCCGCCGCCATCGCCGCGGTCAGCGCGTTGCGCCGCTGAGGGGCGTTCAGCGTGACGACGGCGACGCCCTCGTCGACCTCCAGCAGGACTTCTCCGGACATGCGGCTCCCTCGCGGTCGGTGGCCGGCCGGGACGCCGGCTCCGTTCCGGCGATCAGACCACGCGCCGCCGGGTCATGACGTGCGGAAGCCCGACCAGAGGTCGATGCCGGCGTCGACGGCGTGCGCGTCGATGCCCGCCAGCTCGTCAGCGGTGAAGTCCAGCCGCTCGAGGGCACCGAGGCTGTCGTCGAGCTGGGCGACGCTGCTGGCCCCGATGAGCACCGAGGTCACCCGCTCGTCCCGGAGCGCCCAGGCCAGCGCCAGCTGGGCCAGGCTCTGCCCGCGTGACCGCGCGACGTCGTCCAGCGCCCGGACGCGCTGCAGCGCGTCGTCGGTGAGCAGCTCGGTCGACAGCGACTTGCCCTGGCTCGCCCGGGACCCCTGCGGCACCCCGTGGAGGTACTTGTCGGTGAGCATGCCCTGGGCCAGGGGGGAGAAGGCGATGCAGCCGGCCCCCACGTCGGCCAGCGTGTCCAGCAACCGGTCGCGCTCGATCCAGCGGTTGAGCATCGAGTACGAGGGCTGGTGGATGAGCAGTGGCGTCCCGAGGTCGGCCAGGATCTCCGCCGCCCGCGCGGTGTCGGCCGCGGAGTAGGACGAGACCCCGACGTAGAGCGCCTTGCCGGCCTGGACGGCGCTGTGCAGCGCACCCATGGTCTCCTCCAGCGGCGTGCCGGGGTCGAAGCGGTGCGAGTAGAAGACGTCGACGTAGTCCACGCCCATCCGCCGCAGCGACTGGTCGAGGCTGGCGGTGAGGTACTTCCGGGATCCGCCGCCCTGACCGTAGGGACCGGGCCACATGTCGTAGCCAGCCTTCGTGGAGAGCACCAGCTCGTCGCGGTACGGGCCGAAGGAGTCGTGCAGGTGACGGCCGAAGTTGGCCTCCGCCGCGCCGTAGGGCGGGCCGTAGTTGTTGGCCAGGTCGAAGTGGGTGACCCCGCGGTCGAAGGCCCGGTGCAGGATGTCGCGCTGCCGGTCGAACGGGACGTCGTCCCCGAAGTTGTGCCACAGCCCGAGGCTGATCGCCGGCAGGTCCAGGCCGCTGGCCCCGCACCTCCGGTAGGACATCGACTCGTAGCGGGACTCGGCAGCGCGGTGCGACATGCCGCTGATCGTCCCCGGTCCGCGGCGCCGGTGCTCCCCGGGCTCAGCGGCTGGTCGGCGGGCGGTCACCCTTGCGGGCCGGCGGCAGCTTCTCCACCAGGCCGGCGAGCACCGCCAGGCCGTGGCTGACCGCCTTCCCCGCCGGCGCCACGGCGCTCGGCCCGTGCTGCACACCGGCGTCGACCAGGTCGCGCGCGCGGTCGAGCACGCTCAGCGGCAGCGCGGACAGCGCGTTCCCCGGCGGACGGCGGGACACCGTGGGGTGCGGCCGGGTCGGGGAGACCCGGCGGACCAGCTCCCACTGGCGGCCGAGCCGGCGCAGCTCGGCGGCGTCCACCCGTTCCTGCAGCCGGGGGAAGAGCACGTCCTCCTCGTCGCGGACGTCCTCGCGCAGCACCGCCACCAGCCGGGTCAGCAGCTCGGACCGCCGGGGGTCGCCGTGGGGGGTCGTCTCCAGGGTGGTGACCAGCTCGTTGACCTCCTGGTGCTCCTCCTCGACCCGGAGGGTGAGCGCCTCGCCGTCGGGGAGCGCGCGGCGCAGCACCGGCCACAGCACGGACTCCTCCGCGAACGCGTGGCTGAACACCAGCCGGTCGATCTTCCGCAGCACGCGCTCCTGCATGACGCCGGTGGTGCCGTCGAGCTCGTGAAGCAGGCGGTCGCGCTCGAGGTGGTCGTCGCGCTGGCGGACCAGCACGCTGCCGGGTCCGCCGAGCTCGTCGACGGTCTGGTGGGCGATCGAGCGGGTCATCGACAACTCCGGGTACGGGACGGGAACCGACCAGTTCCCCGGACCGTGCCCGTTCATGCCCGGTCGATCAGTGGAGCACGGCGGTGCCCGCCCGCTGCTCCGCGGCCAGGCGAGCCGCGGTCGCCTCGTCGAGCCCGGCCACCCGGGCCGGCTCGGTGAGGGCCGCGAGGTCGGCGAGCTTGACCGCCCGCGCGATCGGGTCCGCCCGCACCCGGGCGTAGTACTCCGAGCTCGGCTCACCGGAGCGACGGGTCAGGGCCAGCACGGCTGCCACCACGTGCGGCGGGAAGTCCCGGCGCAGCTCGATCTCGGCGCAGTCGGTGGAGCCCAGCACGTCGTGCAGGAGCGCCACCGCCTGGACGGCGGTGGACTCCTGCGCCACCCGGCGGTGCACGTCGACGACGTGGGCGTCGAAGTACGGCCTGCCGGTGTGGTCCGCCTGCCAGCGGTGGCACGCGCGGGCGACCTCGGCAGCTCGGAGGACGTCGGCAGGTGGCGGGATCACGGTCTCCCTCGGCTGGCTTGCGGGGTTGGTCGGTCGACCGCCCATCCTCGCCGGTCGCGACCCGGAGCGGGCCCGCTCGGCTCTGCTGACCACCCGTGAGGGGCGGACGCCGGGGTGTGCTGTCCACCACGCGTCCGGATGCCGGACCCGGACGGGCGTCCTAACCTGCACGGATGGCCCGCCACCCACTGCACGACCTGGTCCGGCGCCGCCTCTGGGAACTCGACCGGAGCCCCGACGACGCGTCGTGGCGCTCCGGCTGGGTGTTCCCGGCGGAGACCATCGCCCGGATGGCCCGCGGTCGCGGCCGCAGCTTCATCAGCGAGGGCCTGGCCGTGCACCTGGCCCGCGCGCTGGACGTGCCGGAGAACCGGGTGCGGCGGGCAGCCGCCCTCCCGCCGCTCGACGACCCCGACGAGAACATCCGCACCGGGCCGCACCTGCGGCTGGTGCGACCGCACGAGCGCCGGGCCGGACGACCTGCCCTCTGACCAGCCGGGGCGGGGAATCGCTCCTCCCCGGAGGCGATCGCCGGGTCCGGGCCGGCGACTGCCCGCGCACGCCGGTCGACCTGACCGCCGCCACGTTCCTCGACGCGGCCGGCTACCGCGGACTGCAGGACCTCCGAGGGGTCGCTGACGCCCGCGACGTGGTCGTGGTGCCGGTCATGCGCCCGGGCTCGTCGCCCGCCTGCTCGACCGGGCCCCGCTCCCGGGCACCCCCGCCGGAGCGGACGGGTGCCCGGGAGCCCCGGTCTCCTCCGACGTACGGTCAGCCCTGCCACTCGAGCGCGGTGACGAGGGAGCAGCCGGTCTCTCCGAACGGCTCGACGGCGAAGCCCAGCTCGGCCAGCAGGTCGGCCAACGCGGCGTTCATCGTCCGCTGGACGACCGTGTCCAGCTCGGCGCCGCGCAGCTGCTGCAGGCTCATCCGCTCGTGCCGGTGCCAGCTGACCACGACCCCGCGGTGGCCGGCCTCCGGGGTGAGGCACACCCCACCGGCGGGGCCACCACTGGTGCAGTCGTGCAGCGTCAGGCCGGCCTCGACCAGCCCGGCGGCCACCTCGACCACCATCGTGGTCAGCGCGTCCTCGTCGGTGAGGAGGGCGTTCCAGTCCTCGGCCAGCCGGTCCAGCTGGTCGCCGAGCTCGCTCAGCCAGGCGCGCTCCTGAGGCAGCTGCCGCCGGACCAGCCCGCTGCCGTCGGCGCGCTGCTCGCCGTAGACGACCCGGGAGACCTCGGACAGCCCCCCGGACAGGGCGGCCCAGTCGGCGTCCAGCCGCTCGGGGAAGGGCCCGGCCACGACGTCGCCCGGCTGCTCGCCGAACTCGTCGACCAGCCACCACGCCGGCGCCGAGCCGGGACCGACGAGCCGCTTACCGGCGGGGTGGCTGGCGACGCTGACCGCCCCGCCCTGCTCGCTGCGCATCCCCTGAGCCGCCAAGGGACCGGTGCTGCCCAGGTTCTGCTCGCCAGCAGCCCGGCCCGCGGAGCCGCTCCCGATCGGTGCGGCACCGGTCCCGGCCGACACGTCGCCGGCCCCGGCCGGGACGGCGGTCGTCTCGCGGGCGCCCTGCACCCGGTTGCGGTCGAACTCGTACCGCGACGTGGAGCTCGTGCCCAGGGCGATCACGAGGACGGCCAGGACGACGAAGCCCAGCAGCGACACCACCGGCCAGAACAGCAGCACCGCACCTCCGTCACCAAGCACGCCAAGCACCCCCCGGCCCTGCGCCCCAGGCGCTCGCCCGGTGCAGCGACTCCTGCGTCCAGGCGTGCAGCCGGTCGATGACGGAGCGGAACGAGCGGACCGGCGACGGGGCGCCGGTCTCGGTCTGCTCGGCGTCGAACAGGTCGAACAGCGCGGTGAGCCCCCGGTCCCCGTCCGCAGGCCGGGTCGGGACGAGAGACGACGGTGGTCGGGTGGCCAGTGCTGGGGGCGCATTCACTCGGGCTCCTCGGGGCGGTCCGTCGCGGCTGGGGAAGTGCCGCGGCGTGACACGAAAAGTA
Source organism: Modestobacter sp. (assembly GCA_025965635.1). Classification (GTDB taxonomy): domain Bacteria; phylum Actinomycetota; class Actinomycetes; order Mycobacteriales; family Geodermatophilaceae; genus Modestobacter. The sequence continues at coordinate 5,783 of JAOPWO010000052.1, forward strand.
GGTGCCGGAGGGCTTCGCACGCCGCTCCCGGACACGCTCAGCGCGGCGCCGTCACCTAATCGTTGTCCTGGCTCCCACAGCGGTCGACGACCCCCCTCAGCAGCCGTCACCTTGTCGACACCATCGGACGAATGCGCAGGTGGGAGCCCGATCGGCGCGGTCGGGAGGAATGGTCACCCGGATGTCGCCGGCGGTTCCCGGCATGTCGTCGGAAAGCACCGGAGAGAGCAGCAGAATGGCGCGCGTCGGATGGTCCCCGCCGCCCGGCCCGACATTGCCAACTTCTTGCACTGTGCTGGCCCGGTGCTTGCGCCGTGCCGCCTAGCGTCGAGATCGACAGCGGTGGGCCACCTGCGCGGTTCCGCGCCGGGCCCACCGGACCACGTCGACCCGAGGACGGCGACGATGCACCTGCACCTCGCGGTGGGCGGCCTCCTGGCCCGGAACGCCGCCGTCACCACGCTCCTGATGAACTACGCGGACCGCCTCGAGCGAGGGCCCGGCCGAGAGGGCGTGGCGACAGCACCGTGCTTCATCATCCCGACCTGGAGCATCGACGAGCCCCCGCGCACGCCGTTCCGCCGTCACCTGCTCACGGTCCAAGCGCACACAGCTCGCACCGACCCCTGCCCGGACGCGCAGCTCGACAGCATCCTGCAGTTGCTCCACGTGGTGCTGACCGACGACCACGCCGGTTCCTGGATCATCGCGCGGCGCCTCGGCGCCCCCGCCGGTCCGGCTCACAGCAGGTTCGGCACAGCCGTCCGGACCGGCACCTGGGAGATCGCTCCAGCCCCGTCGAGCGCCCCCGGGGCGGACCGGCGGCGACTCCGTCCGTGGCCGGACTGCAGGACCGCCCTCACGACCGGCGCTGTCGCCTGCGGGACGACCGCACTGAACTGAGCGGTGGCGCTGCTGCCGCCCAGACCCGCGCGCCCGCCACCGCGGCGGCTACGACGTCGGGAGATCCTCGCCGGCCGCCGGCAGCTCGAGCCGGTAGCCGTGTCCGCGCACGGTGACGATGCGCGGGACGAGGGCGCCGGTACCGGCGCCCTCGTGGATCCTGCGACGTAGCGCCGCGACGTGGACGTCGAGGGTCTTCGTGGAGCCGAACCAGTTCGCGTCCCAGACGTCGGACATCAGCTCGTCGCGGCTGTGCGCCACCTCGGGCTGCGCGGCGAGGCGGGCGAGCAGGTCGAACTCCTTGGGCCGCAGGTGCAGTTCGCGTCCCGCGACGGTCACCTTGTGCCGGAGCCCGTCGACGACGAGGTCACCGACGGCGCAGATGCCGGGCTCGCCCGGTGTCGCTCCCCCGCGACGCAGATGCGCGCGGATCCGGGCGTGCAGCTCCGCCAGGCGGACCGGCTTGACCAGGTAGTCGTCAGCGCCCGCCTCCAGGCCGACCACCACGTCCATCTCCGTCGAACGCGCGGTCAGCATGACCAGCACGCAGCCGGGCTGGATGCGCCTGAGCTGCCGACACACCTCGACGCCGTCGAGGTCGGGCAATCCGAGGTCCAGCAGCACGAGGTCGACGGCACTGCTCCTGGCACGCGCCAGCCCGCCGGTGCCCGTCCGCTCGCAGACGACCTCGTGGGCGTGGCTGCGCAAACTCGCCGTCAGGACCTCACCGATCGTCGGGTCGTCCTCCACCAGCAGGATCCGCGCGGCCATGTCGACATGGTGACAGTCGGAGCCGGGTTCGTGTTCGTCGTTGCACGGCAGACCGGAACGCGGTGACACCGCCGCCCGGGCGCGACATCCTGACGTCCATCCAGTTCGGTGTCGGGGGCACTGCGGAACGGAGACGACGCTCGTGCGCACACGGATCATCGGCGTGGCCGTGCTGGCCTCCGTCCTCGCCATCTGCCTGTTCGGGGTGCCACTGGCGGTGGCGGCCCGCCAGTTCGCCATGCAGCACCACCGGGGCCACCTGGTGGAGACGGCCAGCGACGTCGCGATCAGCGTGGCCGGTGACGTCTACGACGAGGAGGCCATCAACCTCGACGACGTCCGAGGCCTCGGGGACGACGACGACGCCCGCGCCGCTGTGTTCGACGAGGACGGCGAGCGCCTGGCCGGATCGGTCGACGGCGGGACGTCGGACGTCGTGGCCGGCGCCCTGGACGGGTACGTACGAGCCGGGACCGAGGGAGACGTCCTCGTCGCCGCAGTGCCCGTGACGCACGCCGACGAGGTCATCGGGGCGGTTGCGGTCACCTCTCCCCGCAGCGCCGTGCTCGGCGAGGTGGCGGTCGTGTGGGCCGGCATGGCCGCCCTGGCGGCCGTCGCGATGACCATCGCCTGGCTGGTCGGGCGCCGGCAGGCCGACCGGCTGGCCAGCCCGCTGGAGGACCTGGAGGACAGTGCCCGGCGGCTGGGTGACGGTGACTTCAGCGTCCGCAGCCGCCGGGGCGGCATCGAGGAGATCGACTCGGTGGGGATCGCGCTGGACACCACCGCCGCCCGGCTGGACGACCTGCTCGCCCGGGAGCGGGCGTTCTCCGCCGACGCGTCACACCAGCTGCGGACTCCGCTGGCCGGGCTGCGGTTGCGCCTCGAGGCCGCGCTGGAACAGCCCGACCGGGACCTCCGGCCGGCGATCGCCGCGAGCCTCGCCGACGCCGACCGCCTCGAGGCGATCATCGACGAGCTCCTCGCCCTCGCCCGCGCCGGGCAGGCCGGGCGGGCGGGGCCGATCGATCTCGGTGCTCTGGTCGCCGAACTCGCCCCGGGCTGGGGCGCCCGGCTGGCGCTGGACAGCCGGGACCTGGACGTGCGCGTCGATCCCGACGCTCCCGTCCCGTGCGCGTCGGCGGCGGCGGTCCGGCAGGTCCTCGCCGTTCTCGTGGACAACGCCGCCACGCACGGGAGTGGGACCGTCACGCTCGCCGTTCGGGAGGCCTCCGGCGCGGTGGCCCTCGACGTCTCCGACGAGGGGCCGGGCCTGCTGGAGACCGGGAACCGCTTCATCCGCCGGGGCGACCGCCGCGACGGTCACGGCATCGGCCTCGCGCTCGCCCGCCGCCTCGCCGAGGCCGAACAGGGTCGGCTGGAGCTGACCCGCTCGTCCCCGCCGGTGTTCACGCTCTTCCTCCCGGCGGCGGCCGACGTCCGGCCACCGATGAGGGAGCAGTGCGCCGCCACGCCGAGCGACCCCGGCTGACGGGATCGTCCACCGGTCGGGGCGGCGTCGAGCTCGTGGCCCGCGAGCCTGTGCCGATCCGGGGTACGTGGGTGATACTCGCGTCGTCGACGCGGAACGGACGGGTCCCGTCACGGCAGACGCCAGGCGAGTTCGGGGGAAGACCATGAGACTGCTCCGAGCCGTTGCCACCGGGGTCGTCGGCTCGGCCGTCCTGCTGCTCACCCCGGGCGTCGCCGCGGCCGACAGTGCCATCGCCCATCGTTCCTGCGAACGGATCTGGATCTGGTGGATCCCGTTCCCCTGCTGGTCGGGGGACGCGGACCCCGAGGGGCTGGATCGCGGGCGCAGCTGAGCGTGGGGTCACCGAGGGCGCTCGACCACTGCCCGACCGCGGGCAGGGGTCACCTGCCGGCCGCCTCGACGTCCTGACGACCGGGCGCGCCGGCCTCGACGAGGACCTCGAGGGCCGACGGCAGATCGGCGAGAGCGCGCGACGTCCCGGGGCCGCGTGATGGTCCGGGCTCGGGCGTCGACGTAACAGCGGACGGCCTGGTCGAAGGCCTCCCGCCCCGCTGCCTCCCGGGCGCTCCACGGCGCCGCGGCGCCCTTGCCGTGGACGCGGCGCTCGTAGTCGTCCTGGACGTCGAACTCCGGCATCACGCCACCGACGTCACCCCGGATGTCCAGGTCATCGCCCACATCGTCGGGCTCGGAGGCCACCGACTCCGCGGAACTGGCGAAGGCCTCATCGAGCCAGGGATCGCGGAAGGCGGAATTGCCGACCATCCCGTGGAACCACATGTGCGCGGCCTCGTGGACGACCAGACGGAAGGAGTCCTCGCCCAACAGGATGGGGGAAGGGCCCGAAGCGTCCCTCGAGCAGCCGGATCGCCTCGGCGGTGTCGTCGGCGACGTCCTCGGCGGATGCGTGGCCGCCTGCGGAGCGTTCGGGATCAACCGGAACCACAGCTCCTCGATCGCCAGATCGGGGGTGGAGGTCACCGTCTCGGTGCCGGTGACCGTGCTCAGGTCGTGATCCAGTCGGAGGTCGAGGTCGATGACGGGCCGGTCCTCTGCGGGTGCCGCCCGTTCGCTCGCCGGGCATCCGGGAGCCGGTCCCGCGCGGACATCGTCGCTCTCGGAGGGCCTGGGAGCCGGCGACGAGGACCGCGGCGCAGCACAGGGCCAACCGTCGTCCGAGCGCACCTGGCACGACCCCGTCGAGCACTGCCTCTGCCCACCCGGCTGAGCCGAGCCGGCTCCGTGACGTCGTCCCCGAGCGGTCCTCTCCCACGAAGCCATGCGACTGCGCGGTGCGCGTACAGACGTCGGCGCCTGTGAACGTCGAGCATCGAGGATGGCGTGGCGAACGGCGAGGGAGCGGTGCACCCCGTGGGGATCGAAACCCACGACCCGCGGTGACGTCCCGCTGGCTGGGGATGCAGTCCTCGCCGTGCCGGTCAGCGGCGTGTTCACCATGACGCGATCAGGGCCGGGTGCGGCGCTGCCCGGTGGGCTACGCCGTCGACGTCGCGCCGGGCACGTCCGTCGTCCGCGCTCGTGGCCGAGGCCGCAGCCCGGCGGCCCGGTAGCAGGCGTCGATCAGCCGCATGTTGGCGACGGCGTCATCGACGTCGACCGGCCACGCGGCGCCCTCCCGCACCGCTCGGACGAACGCCTCGAGCTGGTACGTGTAGGACGACCGGGTGCCGTGGCGTTCCACGTGTCTGCCGGCCGGGGTCTGGATGATCAGCCGGTCGTCCCGATGCGGTTCGACGAAGTTCGCGACGAGCGCCTCGCCGCGGCTGCCGATGACCCGGTAGGTCATCTGCCGGCGATCGCTCGCCATGTGACAGCGGGCCACCCCTGTAGCACCCGACGGGAAGCGCAGTTGCGCCTCCAGCCACTCGTCCACGCCCGGCGCTCCCGGCCGCTCGCCCGCTCGGGCGGCGACCACGTCCGGTTCCCCGCCGCCCCAGGGCGCGAGGACACGCTGGGCATGCAGGCTGTAGCAGCCGAGGTCCATCG
>JAOPWO010000130.1 GCA_025965635.1 Modestobacter sp.
GCGGGCCCGCCGTGGCCGGCCGCGCGCCGGCCTCGACGCCACCGGTGAGGCGCCGCAGCTGACGCCGCCGCTGGACGCCCGGCCCGCCCTCCTCGGCACCGTGCTCGACGGTCGCGCCCAACGTCACGAGGTCACCGCCACCCTGCTGGATCTGGCGGTTCGCGGGCAGCTGCGGATCGAGGAGGTCGCCGACCCCGCCACCGAACGCGGGGACGGGGACCGGCCGGTCGACTGGCGGGTGCACCGCGTCGACGGTACCGACCGGCGTGGGCTGCGCCGCTACGAGGAACAGCTGCTCGACGCGGTGTTCGCGACCGGTGACCGGGTCCTGCTCTCCGACCTGCAGTCCGGCTTCGCCGCCGTCGAGGCCGACGTGTGCCGGTCGCTCCACACCGACGTCGTGGAGCTGGGCTGGTTCGTCGCCGACCCGGCCGCCACGCGGCGGCGCTGGTACGGCCTCGGCACGGCGCTGCTGATCGGCGGTGTCCTGCTGACCGTCGCGCTGGCCCTCACCAGCACGTGGGCGCTGGCCGGCACCGGCGTCGCGCTGGCCGGGCTGGTGGTGCTGGGCATGGCCGGGCGGATGCCGCTGCGCACGGCCGCTGGTGAGGAGCTGCGCCGGCAGACGCAGTCCTTCCGGACCTCGCTCGACCGCACCGACCCGGCAGAGCTCCTCGGAGGACGGCGCGGAGCCGACCTCGCCGGCGCGGCCCGTACCGACCTGGGCCTGCGGTACCTGCCGTACGCCGTGGCGCTGGGCATCGCCGAGGAGTGGCAGGAGGCGCTGCGGCGCTCCGGTGCGGACGGGGTCCCGGACTGGTACACCCCGTCGTCGCCGGGCAGCACCGTCGCCGTCTGGCCGGCGCTGGTCGCGTTCTCCTCCCCGGACAACCCGGCGCTCACGCCGCCGGCCGCCGCCGACGGGACCGGCTCGGCCTCCGTCGGCGGCGGCGCGGGCGGTGGCGGCGGGGGCAGCTGGTGAGGTCGGGCAGCTGCTGAGGGCGCCGGGTCAGCCGCCCGCGCGGGGCGGGGGACCCAGCGCGACGGTCAGCTCCAGCACGGTCCGCGGGTCGTCCAGCCGGTCGCCGTAGCGCTCGCGCAGCTGGCCCATCCGGTACCGCACGGTCTGCGGGTGCACGAACAGCTCCGCGGCGATGCGCTCGCGCCGGCCGTGGTGCAGCAGCCACGCGCGCAGCGTCTCCACCAGTTTGTCCCGGGTACCGGCGGCCAGCCCGTCCAGCGGCGCCAGCACCTGCGCCCGCAGCTCGGCGAGCGCGGCCTCGTCCGCCCGCAGCACCAGGTCGGCCAGGCGGGCCTGGGTGTCCACGGCCGCCGGGCCGGTCGCCGCCAGGCCCAGCCGGACGACGCGGACCGCCCGGGCGTACGAGGACGACGCAGCCTGCCACGACCGGGCCGGGCCGACCACGGCGGTGCGACCCTCGAGCGCCCGGAGCAGCCCGGCCCGGCCCGGCCCCTCGGCGTCGGGCACCAGCAGCACGGTGAGCTCCGCGGCGGGCTCCGGGGCCGGCACTCCCTCGGTCGCGCGCAGGGTGCGCGGGTCGAGCAGCAGCAGCGCGCCGCGGACCCGGGCCTCGGGCAGCAGCACGGCGGTCAGCGACCGCGGCGGCGTCCAGTCGGCCCGCACAGCGGCGGCGGTGAGCTCGTCGGCCGGCGCGCCGGCCAGGAGCAGGCCGGCCAGCCGCTCCAGGTACCGCTCGCGGACCCGGCCGCTGGTGGCGAGCTCGTCGGTGTGGCCGGCCACGCTGGCAGCCGAGAGCTGGTCGATGTAGGCGAACACCAGCTCGGCGAAGCGCGCCAGCGACTCGACGGACAGGCCGGCCGCCACGGCGGTGCTGCTCATCTCCCGCCAGGACACCCGGGCGCCGACCCGGTCGGCGGCGAGCAGCGCGTCCATCGACCGCCCGCCGCGCGCCTCGCCCCGGCCCAGCGCGTAGGCGCCGTCGAGCGCCGGGTCGATCGGTGTGCTCGCGTCCGCGCCGCCGCCCGAGGTGGCCAGCTCGAGGAAGCCGCCGAGGGCCAGCTCGACGGCATTCTCGATGGCCCGACCCATGCCGCCGGCGAACGCGTCGGCGTAGGTGGGCACCTCGACGACGATCGCGGCCACGGTGCGCTCGGCCACGGTCGGCAGGCCGGCGCGGATGGCCGCGGCGACCCCCGACGACACGGTCTGCCCCGGGGACATGACACCTCGTTTGTTCGGAGGGAACAGAACGTACCGTGCGATTCACGTCCACGGCACAGGTGATCATGCCGATCGGCGGGAACGATGAGGACATGACGTCCACCGCCCAGCGCCCGACGCCGACCCGGCCGCTGCAGGCGCTCCGCGACCGGGTGCTCCGGGTCGCGGAGCTCGCCACGACGCCGCTGCTGCCCACCGACTTCGTCGACCTGGTGGCCCCCCTGCGGTCCGGTGCGGCGCTGCGCGCCCGGGTCGAGGCGGTGCACCGCGAGACCCGCGACGCCGCGACCATCGTCCTGCGCCCCGGCCGCGGCTGGCGGGGTCACACCCCCGGGCAGTACGTCCGGCTCGGGGTGGACGTCGACGGGGTGCGGTTGTGGCGCGCCTACTCGGTCACCTCGCGGCTGGGTGGGGCCGACGGCTGCATCAGCATCACGGTGAAGGCGATCCCGGGCGGCACGGTCAGCAACCACCTGGTGCACGCCACCGCCCCCGGCACGGTCGTCCAGCTCGACCAGGCCGCCGGGGAGTTCGTGCTCCCCGAGGCCCGGCCGGCCAAGGCGCTGTTCGTCACCGCGGGCTCGGGCATCACCCCGGTGATGGGGATGCTGCGCAACCACCCCGAGCTCACCGACGTCGTCCTGGTGCACTCCGCGCCCACCGCGGACGACGTCGTGTTCGGCGCCGAACTGCGCGCCCTGGCCGGCACCGGCCGGATCCGGCTGGTCGAGCAGCACACCGACCGCGCCGGCCAGCTGGACGCCGCCGCGGTGGCGGCGCACGTGCCCGACGTCGCGGAGCGCGCCACCTTCGCCTGCGGCCCCGTGGCGATGCTCGAGGCACTGGAAGCCCACTGGGGGGCGGCCGGCCTGGCCGACCGGTTGCACACCGAGCGGTTCCGCCCCACGGTGCTGGTGACCGGCGAGGGCGGCACGGTGACCTTCACCGGCTCGGGCGCCACGCTGGCCGCCGACGGTCGCACCCCGATCCTCGACGCCGCCGAGCAGGCCGGCGTGCTGATGCCGAGCGGCTGCCGGATGGGCATCTGCTTCGGCTGCGTGCTGCCGCTCCGGGAGGGCGCGGTCCGCGACCTGCGCAACGGCGAGCTCACCACCGCCGCCCCCGGGGACGGCGTCCTCGTGCAGACCTGCGTGAGCGCCGCCGCCGGCGCCTGCGCCATCGACCACTGACCGACCCGAGAGCCACCAGGAGCCGGACATGACCACCCTGCAGCAGAAGCCCACCAGCCCGATCGACCACCTCACCTCCGCCGACATCGAGGCGATCGGCGAGGAGCTCGACGCCATCCGCCAGGAGGTGCTCGACAGCCGGGGTGCCGCCGACGCCGCCTACATCCGCAAGGTCATCGCGGTGCAGCGCTCGCTGGAGCTGGGCAGCCGCGCGGTCCTGCTGGCGTCGAAGTTCCCGCCCGCGTGGTTCCTCGGCACCGTCGGCCTGTCGGTCGCCAAGATCCTGGAGAACATGGAGATCGGGCACAACATCCTGCACGGGCAGTGGGACTGGATGCGCGACCCGGAGATCCACTCCACGACGTGGGAGTGGGACATGGCCAGCCCCGCCGAGCAGTGGAAGCACTCGCACAACCAGCTGCACCACACGTACACGAACGTGATCGGCAAGGACAACGACCTCGGCTACGGCATCATGCGCGTCGACGAGGGCCAGCCTTGGCACCCGCTGTACCTGGCCCAGCCGCTGTGGAACTTCGTCAACGCCTGCTTCTTCGAGTACGGCATCGCGGCCTACGACCTCGAGCTGGGCAAGAACCTCGCGACGGAGCGCCGGCGCAACGACCCGGCGTTCCGGGCCCGGGCCCGGGCCGTGCTGCGCAAGGTCCGCCGGCAGGCGACCAAGGACTACCTCGTCCACCCGGCGCTGTCCGGCCCGTCGTTCGTGCCCACCCTGGCGGCGAACTTCACCGCCAACGTGGTCCGCAACCTGTGGTCGCACTCGGTGATCATGTGCGGCCACTTCCCGGAGGGCGTCGAGACCTTCGAGAAGAAGTCGATCGACGGGGAGACCCGCGGCGAGTGGTACCTGCGCCAGATGCTCGGCTCGG
>JAOPWO010000142.1 GCA_025965635.1 Modestobacter sp.
ACGCGGAGATCCTGCTCGCGCTGGCCGCGGCGCCGGCCGGCCGCACCGCCGCCGGGTTGGCCGAGGACCTCTTCGGCGACCCCACCCGGACGATCACCGTGCGGGCCGAGGTGTCCCGGCTGCGGCGGACCCTGGGGCCGCTGCTGCTGCACCAGCCCTACCGGCTCGGCGTCCCGGTCGAGGTGCGGGTGCCGGCCGACCCGACCCGGCTGCTCCCCGGGTCGGACGCGCCGGTGGTGGCGCGCGCCCGGGGAGCCCGCTGACCGGGACGACGGGGCCGGGCGGTGCAGCTCAGCGCAGCGGCGCGTCCGTCGTCAGCTCGATCTCCTCGCGGCGGAGCTGGTCGGAGACCGGCATCTCCTCGGTCACCCAGGCGGTGGTCAGCCGTACCCGCTCGACCGGGGTCCGCTCCAGGGTCACCACCGGTTGGTCGGCGTACAGGGTCACCCACTCGGTGGCCCGCTCCGAGCGGATCGCCGGGTCGACGGAGCTGTCCTGGTCCGGCTCTCCGGCCGCGCGGTCGGCGGCGCGGTCGGCGGCGCGCAGCGGCAGGTACTCGATCCGCGCCAGCTGCCGGGTGATCGTCACCGGCACCATGACGTCCTCGGTGATCTCCTCGATCCGCAGCACGGCCCGGGTCCACGGCTCGGTCACCGACTCGACCGTGAACCGCTCCTCGGAGCGGGTCATCGCGCCGTCGCCGGCCGACCGCCCGGCACCGGTGCGGTCGGGGCCCTGCTCGTTCCCCTGCGCGTCACCGGCGGCGGCGCCCGACCGGCCCCGGCCGCCGGCGTAGTGCTCCTGCAGGGTGACCTCCTCGCCCGGGGTGAGCCGGTCGGGGGCGCCCGGTCGCGGTGAGCTCCGCACCGCGTCGCCCGAGACGGTCAGCCGCAGCCGGCCGTCGGCGAACCGGGCGTCGGCGATCGGGGCGACGATCGCGACATCGCCGGCGTCCGGCGCGGCGTGCTGACCGTCGGTCAGCCCGACCCAGGTGGGTTGGCCGGTGACGTCGTCCACGAAGACGGCGGTGACGGTGCCGAGCGGCCTCCCGTCGCGGTCGTCGGCGATCGCCCCGATGACTGGGGGCAGAGCTGGCTCACTGGTCATGCCTCTGGATGATCCGGATCCGGGCGGTCTACACATCCCGCGGCGCGTCGGGAGAGGCGCCGTGCTGCCCCCGATCGCCCTCCCGCCGGTGGGGACGGCATCGCCCGGAGCGTCCGTACCGGTCGCGACGCCGCCCGCGGCGGCGTCCGGCCCTAGGCTCTGCGCCCATGCCCTCCTCGCTCCGCTCCGCGCTGCGGGCGCCCGCGCCGCCCGTCGCCCTGGCCGACCTCGACCCGCGCGCCACCCCTCGGGCGCCCGGCGACAAGGAACGCACCCGCGAGCAGCTGGTCGTCGACGGTCAACGGCTCGCCGACCTGCAGGAGCGCCTCTACGCCGAGGGCAGCTCCGGCGGGACGCGGCGGGTCGTCGTGGTGCTGCAGGGGATGGACACCAGCGGCAAGGGCGACGTGATCGAGCACGTCGTCGGCGCGGTCAACCCGCAGGGGGTCTCGGTGACCAGCTTCCAGACCCCCACGTCGGAGGAGCTGCGGCACTCCTTCCTGTGGCGGGTGCGCCGGGCGGTGCCGGGTCCCGGGCGGATCGGCGTCTTCGCCCGCTCGCACTACGAGGACGTCGTCATCGGCCGGGTGCGCGAGCTGGCCGCCCCGCAGGTGATCGAGCGGCGCTACCGGGAGATCGTCCGGTTCGAGGAGCAGCTGGCCGCCGAGGGCGTGACGCTGGTGAAGTGCTTCCTGCACATCTCGCCGTGGGAGCAGAAGGAGCGGTTGCTCGCCCGCCTCGACGACTCGGCCAAGAGGTGGAAGTTCCGCCCGGACGATCTGGACGAGCGCGCCCTGTGGCCGGCCTACCAGCGTGCCTACGAGACGGTGCTCGAGCGGACCAGCACCGACGTCGCCCCGTGGTACGTCGTCCCGAGTGACCGCAAGTGGTACCGCAACTGGGCCGTCGGCCGGCTGCTGCTGGAGACGCTGACCGACCTCGGACCCCACCTGCCGGAGCCGGCCTACGACGTGGACGAGCAGCGCGACCGGCTCATCGACGAGGCGCCGCTGCCCGCATGAGCGCGGCCTCCGCCGGCTCGTGGGCGGGGGGACCTCGGCGGAGCCGGTCGTCGAGAGCGAGGGTGAACAACCAGCCGCCGATCACCACGAGGTGCAGCAGGAACAGCCAGAAGCCCACGGCGACCGCGCCGCCGACGACGTCGAGGCCACCGAACGGCGCACCCAGATCCAGCGGCAGGGCGAGGAACAGCACGAATCCCTGCAGGAACCCCGACAGGCTGGCCGCGGTGAACAGCGCCCCCACGGCGACCGCCCACCACCGCAGCCGGCCGGCCGCGACCACCCGGAACCCCCAGACCAGCGGCACGGTCAGCACCGCCAGGACCGAGTAGTAGCCCACCGCGAAGCCGGCGATCGCCGGGCCGGCCCCGCCCCGCTCGGCGAGGTCGGCCAGCGCCCGGCCGGCCAGCAGCAACGGGTACATCAGCAGGGGGGCCACCACGACCAGCGGCAGGGCCAGCAACCGCCCTCGCCAGGCGGTGAACCGGTCGGTCGCGGCGCTGAACCGCAGCAGTGCCCGGCGCAGGCCCTCGCCGTAGAGGGAGATCGGGAGGAGGGCCAGCACCGCCTGGAGCGGGGTGAGGGTCACGGCGGCGTCGACCAGCCGGGCCAGCGCGTCGGGGGCGCCGAGATCGGACGGCAGCACCTCGGCCAGCCGGCCGGTGAGCGAGCGGACGGTGGCCGCGCCGGTCAGCCACGCGGTGAGGCCGAGGGACAGGACGAGCAACGGGACGACGGCGAAGCCGGCGTAGAAGGTCAGCCCGGCGGCGATCAGCGACGTGTCCCGCCCGCGCAGCCGGCCGCGCACGCCATGCAGCAGCCCCGCCGCCTCGGCTCGCACCCGGTTCGTCCGCACCGGCCCATGGCACCAGGTTCCGGCCGGTCGTGCCTGTCGGGTGCCCGGCCGGGTGCGTGCCGAGCGTGCGGGGGTCAGCGCCGGCCGAGCAGGTGCTGCGCGGCGGCGAACCCACCGAGCCCGCTGACGGCGCCACCGCGCACCGTCCCGCCCGAGGACGCCGCCACCACCCGCGGGTGCGCCGCTGTGACGCCCCAGGTCCCGGCCAGCGCCGGGTCGTCGGCCACCGGCCAGGCCAGGTCGCCGTGGAAGATGTGCCCGCCGGGCATCGCCAGCGACACCTCGACGTCCAGCGGGGACGACGCCTGCAGGCACGGCCGGCCGTCGGCGTCGAGGGCGAGGCAGTCGGCCAGCGGCTCGGCCAGGTGGGCGTCGAGCTGGGCCACCACCCGGCGCACCGCCTCGTCGCGGGTGCCGGCGTTGTCGGCGGCGAAGAGCTCGGCGGGGGTGTGCAGCCCGCACAGGGTCACGGTGTGCAGCCCGGTGTCGCCGACGATCGAGGGATCGGTCAGCGAGTGGCAGTACACCTCGAACGGGATGACGTCGGGCAGCCGGCCCGCCCGCGACTGCGCGTGGGCCGCGTCCAGCTGCCCGGCCGCCTCGTCGACGTGGGTGGTGCCGGCGAAGACGACCGACGGGTCGGCGCCCGAGCGCAGCGCGGGGAGCCGCCGCAGCACCATGTTGACCTTCAGCTGGGAGCCCGAGGGGCGGAGCCCCGGGGGGCTGCCCAGCAGCTCGTCCAGCACGGTGGGGGCGCAGCCTGCGACCACGTGCCCGGCGTCGGCCGCGTGCGTGGCCCCGTCCGCGTCGGTCCAGTGCACGGTGCCGCCGTCCTCCCGGGTCTCCAGCGCGGTCACCGTGGCGCCGGTGAGCAGCTCGGCGCCGGCGGCGCGGGCGGCGGTGGCCATCGCGCCGCTCACCGCACCCATCCCGCCGACCGGTACCCGCCAGCGGCCCGAGCCGTTGCCGATCAGGTGGTAGAGGAAGCAGCGTCCGGCCAGGCCGTCGGCGGCGTGCAGGTCGGCAGCGGTGCCGATCAGCCCGTCGGTGAGCGCGATGCCCCGGACGACGTCGTCGGTCAGGTGGTCGCCCACGACGTCGGCCAGCGGGCGTTCCCGCAGGTCGTGCCACAGCCGCGGATCGCGCAACCGGCCGGCCAGCTCGGCGGGGGTGGCCAGTGGCTCGGTGAGCGTCGGGGCGAGGTCCTCGGCCAGGGTGGTCAGCCGGCCGTAGAACCGCTGCCAGCCGGCGAACTCGGCGTCCGAGCCGGTGAGCTCCCGGAACGCGGCCGCCGTCGCCGGGCCCTCCTCGCGCTCGACCAGCAGCCCGGTGTCGCGCCCGGCCCGCCGGACCGGCGTGTACGACGCGACCGCGCGGTCGACCAGCTGCAGCGGCAGCGCGAGGTCGGCCACGATCCGGTAGGGCAGCAGGCTGACCAGGTACGAGTACGCCGAGACCCGGACGTCGACGCCCGGGAACACCTGGCTGCTGACCGCGGCGCCGCCGAGGGTGCCCAGCCGTTCGAGCAGCAGCACCGACCAGCCCGCCCGGGCCAGATAGGCGGCGGCGACCAGACCGTTGTGCCCGCCGCCGACGACGACGGCGTCGTACCGTGCGGCGGTGTCCGAGCGGGTCGGCATGCGGTCATGCTCCCGTGCCGGGCTCCACGTGCTGCAGCAGCCCCCCGACGGAGCGGGTGCGCACGCCGCCGGGCAGGTGCGCCTCCAGCGGGGCGCCAGGTCCGGGTCGACGTCGGCCGCACCGGGCAGCGCGGCCACGTCGGTGACGACGTGCTCCCCATCCGCAGGTCGCCGATCCGGTGGTCCGCGACGTCCTCGGGGGCCGAGCACGGCTATGCGAAGACTCACACCACGCGGGGCGCGGGGGGAGTGCTGCGGCACCTGCCACCGGGGGCGCGCGGCGTGCGCCTCGGCCCGGTGGGCGGACAGCCGGCGCAGCGCCTCGAGCGCCAGGTCGGGTCGCGTGTCGGTCATCCGGTGGAGGCGGACCGGTGCACCTCGCGCCGCGCCGACCCCGCCGCGGCGAGCCGTCACCCCGGGTGGGCGTGTCGAGGCGCGCCCCCGGGGTTTCTGCACAAAGTGACGCCGGCCGTTTGTCACAAGCGCATCACGGCCCTATCGTCAGCCCGTCCGGACGGGTCGTTCCGTCACCTACCGGGTGACAACCGACCGGGCGCCGCCGAACCACCGTGCCAGTCTCCGTGCTGGCCAGATGGACCGGGGACCCACCGCAGTACTGGGGTGAAGCACCGGGCTCTCCCGAGCCAGGTGCCGGGCGTCTTCCCGCCCGAACCCGTCAGCTAACTCGGTAGGCGGCTCGTGGAAGAAAGGAACAACCCGCCGCACATGGCGAGTTCTCTCATGCCTGCCCGCCGCCGGGTCGTCACCGGCCGCCGGGTGCTCGTCACCCTCGTCGCCGCCACCGGCGTCGCCTTGACTCCCCTTACCGCTCTCGCCGCTCCCGAAACCCCGCGCACCTCGCAGGAGGTTGCGGCTCTCGTCGCCGCCCGGGGCCACGACCTCGAGGTCGTCACCGAGCAGTTCAACGACGCCCGCGTGCTGCTGGAGGCCCAGCAGACCGCGGCCGACGAGGCCGCCCGGGGCGTCGAGGCGGCCGAGGCGGCCGTCGCCGAGTCCCGCGACAAGGTCCGCCAGGTCGCCCGCAGCGCCTACACCGGCGACCAGCTGAGCACCCTGCAGGCCATGCTGACCAGCGACTCCGCCGGTGAGCTGCTCGACCAGATCGGCACGCTGGACACGATCGCGCAGTACAACAACGGCATCCTCGGGGCGGCGCAGGAGGCCACCGAGGCCGCCGCCGCGACCAAGGCTGCCGCCGACCGCACGGCCGCCGAGGCGAAGGCCCAGCTGGACCGGGTGACGGCCCAGCAGGACGAGCTGAAGTCCGAGATCGCCGAGTACCAGGCGGCCTACGACAAGCTGAACGCCGACGAGCAGGCGCGGGCCCGTCAGCTGGCCGAGCAGGCGCACGCCGCCCCGGCCGTCGACCCCGCCGTCCGGGACAATCCCTCGGCGTCCCGGTCCTCCGCCCGGGTGCCGGCGCCGCCGCGCTCGCCCAGCAGGGCAAGCCGTACGTGTGGGCCGCGGCCGGCCCGGGCTCGTTCGACTGCTCCGGTCTCGTCCAGTTCGCCTACAAGGCGGCCGGGATGTCCCTGCCGCACTCCAGCCGCAGCCAGGCCGGCATGGGCCGAGCCGTCTCGCGGGCCGAGCTGCAGCCGGGCGACGTGATCGCCTTCTACAGCCCGGTGAGCCACATCGGGATCTACATCGGCAACGGCCAGATGGTCCACGCCCCCACGTCGGGCGACGTGGTGAAGGTGGCCAGCATCGACGTCATGGGCAGCATCACCGCCATGCGCCGGCTCGCCGGCTAGATGACGGACCCGGTGCCCCGGTCCCCTCGGGGGCCGGGGCACCGTCGCGTCCCGGGCCGCTCGAGCCGGACGCGAGCCAGCTCACACCTCCCCTTCGGGCAGGATCGCGGGCGGTACCCCACCCGATCCCCGAGGACCCGATGAGCACCCTGACCTCACCCCGCACCGTGGCCACGGCCTTCCGGATCGTCGCCGTCGCCGAAGCCGTCTCCTGGGCACTGCTGCTGGCCGGCATGTTCGTCAAGTGGGTGCTGGGCACCTCCGAGCTCGGCGTCCAGCTGGCCGGTCCGCTGCACGGTGCCGTGTTCGTCGCCTACGTCGCGGTCACCCTGGTGACCTGGCGGGTGCTGCGCTGGTCGTCCGGCACCGCCTTCCTGGCGCTGGCCGCCTCGGTGCCCCCGTTCACCACCGTGTGGTTCGAGCGCTGGGCGCAGCGCACGGGCCGGCTGCCGGTCGAACGGCCCGCGCCCTCGCTGGCTGGCTAGCCTGCGGGGATGGCCGACCAGGTGCTGCCCGCGACCGCCCGCACGCTGCTCGCCCGCACCGCCCGGGCGCAGCGCGACGGGCGGGCACCCAGCCTGGTCGCCGGGGTGGTCCGCGACGGGAGGCTGGCCTGGTCCGCCGGTCGCGGCGCCGTCGCCGACCCGCACACCGACGTCCAGTACCGGCTCGGGTCGATCAGCAAGACGGTGACCGCGGTTGCGGTGATGCGCCTGCGTGACGAGGGCCGTCTGGGTCTGGACGAGCCGGTCGACCGGCACGTGCCCGGCACCCCGTTCGGCGACCGGACCGTCGGTCAGCTGCTCTCGCACCTGGCCGGGGCCGGCTCGGAGACCCCCGGTGGCTGGTGGGAGCGGGTGCCCGGCGGCTCGCTCGCGGACCTGCAGCTGGGCGCCGCCGACGTCGTGCTCGGCGCGGCGCGCCGGTTCCACTACTCCAACCTGGGCTTCGGCCTGCTCGGCGAGCTCGTCGCCCGGCACCGCGGCCGGCCGTGGGAGGAAGTCGTCGCCACCGAGGTCCTCGCCCCGCTGGGCATGACCCGGACGACGCCCCGCCCGACCGGTGCCGCGGCGCAGGGCTCCGCCGTCCACCCGTGGGCCGACGTCGTGCTGCCCGAGCCCGAGCACGACGCCGGCGTGATGGCCGCCGCCGGACAGCTGTGGGCGACCCTGGCCGACCTCGGCCGGTTCGCCGCCTTCCTGCTCGGCGACACCGGTGACGTGCTGTCCCCGGCGACCCTGGAGGAGATGACCGTGCCCGCCGGGGTCGACCCCGCGCAGCCGGGCTGGTCGGCCTACGGGCTGGGCCTGCAGGTCCAGCGGGTCGACGGGCAGACGCTGGTGGGCCACGGCGGGTCGATGCCGGGGTTCCTGGCCGGGGTGTTCGTCGACCGTGCCGAGCAGGCCGGCGCGGTGATGCTCACCAACACCACCAGCGGGGTGGACGGCGCCCTCGTGCCCGGGCTGCTGGCCGACCTGCGGGCCGCCGAGCCGCGGGTGGTCG
This sequence comes from Modestobacter sp., assembly GCA_025965635.1. GTDB lineage: Bacteria > Actinomycetota > Actinomycetes > Mycobacteriales > Geodermatophilaceae > Modestobacter. The sequence goes on from JAOPWO010000142.1 coordinate 7,904, forward strand.
ACGCCTGGGCGCCGTCGGCACCGCCGGTGGAGCTGGAGGCCCTCGGCGTCTGGTTCTGGGGCCCCACGCCGCACGTGCTGCGCGCCTCGGCCGGCGGGCTGCTGCACCTGGGTCCGCTGGCCGGCCGGAGCGGCCGGGCCAGCCGGTTCGCCCCGCGGGCCGACGGCACGTGGGTCGGCCTGGACGGCTACTACGCGGGCGAGACGCTGCGCATCGCGCCCGACCACCTGGACCTGGCCACGTTCGTCTTCACCCGCACGCCCTACGACCGGTCGGCGCCGGTGCCCGGCGGCGTGGACGAGCGCGGCTGGACGTCGTGACGGCGCCCGGCGTCGGCGTCCCCAGGTCGTAGGGCAGCGGCGTGCCTTCCCGGCGGGCGCCCCGATCCCGGACCCGTGCCGCACGGGCGCCCGGCCCCCACGGCGGCACCGGGTCGGCGCCGCCGCCGCGGTAGGTCCACCAGCCGGTCGGGTGCGGACCCCGGGTGGTCAGCGACTCGTCCCAGTGCACGAGCAGGAGCCGGGCGGCGGACTCGGGGCCGGTGACACCCGGCCCCGGATCGGCTCCGGGTCCTGTTCCGGGCCGGCCAGGGACCGGGGGGTGACCCGCAGTCGATGGGCCCGCCCGTCCGCGACGACGACGGTCTCGTCCCGGCCCGTCCCCCGGGAGACCGGCGTCCCCGCGCCGCCCCGCTTCGCCACGAACCGGGCGACGACCTCGGCCAGGTCAGCCATCGGCCGTGGGGGGCGGCGTTCCGGCGGCCCGGTCGAGCAGCGGGGTCATCCGGTGGTCGACGAAGCGGCGCAGCGCCAGGTTGGTGTCGGTGCGCTGGACGCCGGGGATGGCCAGCACCTGCTCGGAGATCCGCCACAGGTCGTCGGCGTCCACGGCCACGACCTGAACCAGCAGGTCGGCCACCCCCGACAGCCCGATGACCTCGAGGACCTCCGGGATCTGGGCCAGCGCGGCGCTCACGTCGGTCAGGCTGCGCTGGACCACCTGCACGGTGACGTAGGCCCCCAGCCGGTAGCCCAGCGCCTCCGGCCGGACCCGGCGCTCGAACGGGGTCAGGGCGCCGCTGGCCTCCAGCCGGGCCAGCCGCGCCTGCACGGTGTTGCGGGCCAGGCCCAGCTGCTGCGACAGGGCCAGCACGGTCGCCCGCGGGTCACCGGAGAGGGCGAGGAGCAGGCGTGCGTCCGTGGCGTCCAGTTGTTCCCCCGAGGCGGGCACGCTGCTCAGTGTGACATGCACGGACGGCCGAGTGCCGGTCATCCTGCTCAGTCCAGGGGCGAGGTGTTGCGCAGATCTGCTGGCGGGTGATCTCCTCCGGAAGACGGTCCGGCGTGTCACCATGTGTGAGCGGTACCACACACGACGGGCCGCGGGACGTCCACGACCGGTGCCCGGAGACCCCGGCGCCGGGAGACGGCGAGGAGATCGGCATGACGGCGCTCCAGCAGGCCACCGAGGTGGTCGACCCGGTACCCGGGGCCGACGCACCCCACCTCCCGACCCCACCGGACCTCGTCCAGCTCCTCACCCCCGAGGGGCAGCGGCTCGAGCACCCCGACTACTCGATCGACGTCTCCGCCGACGAGCTGCGCAGCCTGTACCGGGACCTCGCACTGGTCCGCCGGTGGGACGTCGAGGCCACCGCCCTGCAGCGGCAGGGCGAGCTCGGCATCTGGGCCTCCCTGCTCGGCCAGGAGGCCGCCCAGGTGGGCGCCGGCCGGGCGCTGCGGCCCGATGACATGGCCTTCCCCACCTACCGGGAGCACGGCGTCGCCTGGACCCGGGACGTCGACCCGCTGCACGTCATGAGCCTGTTCCGCGGCTCGGACATGGGCGGCTGGGACCCGCTGGCGACCCGGTTCAACCTCTACACCGTGGTCATCGGCGCGCAGTGCCTGCACGCGACCGGGTATGCGATGGGGCTGCAGCGGGACGGTGCGGAGAGCGCGGCGCTGGCCTTCCTCGGCGACGGCGCGACCAGCCAGGGCGAGGTCAACGAGGCGCTGATCTGGGCGACCACGTTCGATGCCCCGGTCGTGTTCTTCTGCCAGTACAACCAGTACGCGATCAGCGTGCCGATCGAGCGGCAGTCCAATGTGCCGCTCTACCAGCGGGCGGCGGGCTTCGGCCTGCCCGGTGTGCGGGTGGACGGCAACGACGTGCTCGCCGTCCTCGCCGTCACCCGGGCGGCGCTGGCCGCGGCCCGCGAGGGGCAGGGCCCCACCTTCATCGAGGCGTTCACCTACCGGATGGGCGCGCACACCACCTCCGACGACCCCACCCGCTACCGGTTGGCCAGCGAGCTGGAAGCGTGGAAGCTGCGCGACCCGATAGCCCGGGTGAAGGCGTACCTGTCCCGCAGCGGCCTGGCCGACCCGGCGTTCTTCGCGGCCGTCGACGCCGAGGGGGACGAGCTCGCCGCCCGGCTGCGGCAGGGCGTCCTGGGGATGGCCGACCCGGCCGGCACCGAGATCTTCGACTCCGTCTACGCGGAGATGACGCCGCCGCTGGCGCAGCAGCGGGCGGAGTTCGTGGCCTACCACCAGGGCTTCGAGTCATGAGCACCGAGACGCTGAGCCTGGGCAAGGCGCTCAACCTCGGCCTGCGGCGCGCCATGGAGGACGACCCGAAGGTGGTGCTGATGGGCGAGGACATCGGCCGGCTCGGCGGGGTCTTCCGGATCACCGACGGGCTGCAGAAGGACTTCGGCGAGGACCGCGTCGTCGACACCCCGCTCGCCGAGGCCGGCATCCTGGGCACCGCGGTCGGCCTGGCGATGCGCGGCTACCGCCCGGTGTGCGAGATCCAGTTCGACGGGTTCGTCTTCCCCGCCTACAACCAGCTGGTCACCCAGGTGGCCAAGATCCACGCTCGCTCGCGCGGCAAGCTGCCCATGCCGATCGTGGTCCGGATCCCGTTCGGCGGGGGCATCGGCGCGGTCGAGCACCACAGCGAGAGCCCGGAGGCCTACTTCGCGCACACCGCCGGGCTCAAGGTGGTCGCCGTCTCCAACCCGGTCGACGCCTACTGGGGCATCCAGCAGGCCATCGCCGCGCCCGACCCGGTCGTCTTCCTGGAGCCCAAACGGCGGTACTGGGAGAAGGCCTCGGTCGACCGGGACGCGACGCCGGGGCCGCTGTTCGCCTCCCGGGTGGTGCGCGGCGGCGACGACGTCACGGTGCTGGCCTACGGGCCGATGGTGAAGACGGTGCTGCAGGCGGCCGAGGCCGCGGCCGAGGAGGGCCGCTCGCTGGAGGTGGTCGACCTGCGCACCCTGTCGCCCCTGGACCTCGAGCCGGTCTACGACTCGGTGCGCCGCACCGGCCGCTGCGTCGTCGTCCACGAGGCGCCGCTGACCCTCGGGCTCGGCGCCGAGATCGCCGCCCGGGTCACCGAGACCTGCTTCCACTCGCTGGAGGCTCCGGTGCTGCGGGTCGGCGGGTACGACACCCCGTACCCGCCGTCCAAGCTGGAGGAGGAGTACCTGCCCGACCTGGACCGGGTGCTCGACGCCGTCGACCGCTCGCTGGCGTTCTGATGGGCGAGCTGCGCCGGTTCCGGCTGCCCGACGTCGGCGAGGGCCTCACCGAGGGGGAGATCCTGTCCTGGCTGGTGGCCGTGGGTGACACGGTCACGGTCAACCAGCCGCTGTGCGAGGTGGAGACGGCGAAGGCCGCCGTCGAGCTGCCCAGCCCGTTCGCCGGCACGGTCACCGAGCTGCTGTACGAGGTCGGGGCGATGGTGGACGTCGGAGCGCCGATCATCACCGTCGACGTCGGCGGGGGCAGTGCTGCACCGGTGGCCGCACCCGGCGAGGACGAGGTCGAGGCCGGCCTCATCGGCGGTCCGGCGCCCGGTGGGCGCACCTCGGTGCTGGTCGGCTACGGTCCCCGCACCACCGAGGCCACCCGCCGCCCGCGCCGCTCGGGCACCGCCGTCGCCGCCCGGGCAACCACGCCACAGGTGCTGCCCGAGGCCGATGACGGCTCGGGTGCCGACCGCCCACCGCTGCTGGCGACCGCGCCGGATGTCACCAGCAAGCCGACGCGCCTCGGTGGGCTGGAGGTCGGGCGGGCCGTGGAGGCCAACGCCGTGGCGGACGCCCAGGCGGCGGCGGACGCGCGTCCCCCGGGCCGGGGCGCGCTGCGCCCGCTGGCCAAGCCGCCGGTGCGCAAGTACGCCAAGGACCTCGGCGTCGACCTGGTCACCGTCCCGGGCACCGGGCCGGGTGGGGTCGTCACCCGCGCCGACGTCGACGCCGTCCTGAGGAGCCGGGCTCCCGGTACCGAGGTGCGGGCATCCGGTACCGGGAGCCCGGGCGGGACGGGTGGGGAGACGCGGGTCCCGGTCAAGGGAGTGCGCAAGCACACCGCCGCGGCCATGGTGGCCAGCGCGTTCACCGCGCCGCACGTCACCGAGTTCCTCACCGTCGACGTCACCCGGATGATGAAGCTGAGGGCCCGGCTGGCCGTGCGGCCGGAGTTCACCGGGCTGAAGGTGAGCCCGCTGCTGTTCGTCGCCCGTGCGGTGGTGCTGGCCGCCCGCCGGCACCCCATGGTGAACAGCTCCTGGGACGAGGCGGCCCAGGAGATCGTGGTCAAGGAGCAGGTCAACCTGGGCATCGCGGCGGCGACTCCGCGCGGCCTCGTCGTCCCGAACATCAAGAACGCCGGGCAGCTCTCGCTGGCCGAGCTGGCCACCGCGCTCGCCGGCCTCACCGCCACCGCGCGGGAAGGGCGCACGCCCCCGGCCGACATGTCCGGCGGCACGATCACCATCACCAACGTCGGGGTGTTCGGCGTGGACACCGGGACGCCGATCCTCACCCCCGGTGAGTCGGTGATCCTGGCGTTCGGTGCGGTGCGCGAGATGCCGTGGGTGGTCCGGGGTGGGAAGGGCCGGAAGGGGAAGGTCCGGCCGCGCCAGGTGACGACGCTGGCGCTGTCGTTCGACCACCGGGTGGTCGACGGCGAGCTGGGGTCGGGGTTCCTGGCCGACGTCGGCGCGCTGCTCCACGACCCCGGCACTGCCTGGGCGTACTGACGGACGACGACGGCGCCCGACCCCGCGTACGGGGTCGGGCGCCGCCGTCCGGCGCCTCGGCGGGGGCCGAGGGTCCAGCTCCTACTCGGCGTCGAGGTTCGCGGCCACCATGTCGGCGATCTGTCCGAGGACCGCCTCGTCGTCGCTGGTGACGGTGACCTCGGTGCCGTGCTTGGCGCCGAGGGTCATGATCATCAGCGGCGAGCCGGCGTCCACGGCCATGCCGCCCGCCGCGGCCAGGGTGACGGGCACCCCGGCCTTGGTGACGGCCTCGGCGATGAGGCCGGCCGGGCGGGCGTGCAGGCCGACGGTGGAGCCGACGGTCACGGTCGTGCTGGGCATGGGTACCTACTCTCGTTGTCGGTTCGGTGTCGAGCTTGCCGGTCAGGCGGCTGCGCTGCCCGCCGGACGGGCAGGTGTGACGGCGTGGGCGTGCGCGAGGTCGACGGCGTCCTCGGGGACCGCGTCGGCCTTGGGGCGACCGATGCTCTTGGCGATGGTCACGGCGACGCCGCCGACGATCGCACCGATGAGCACGGCGATGGCGAACAGCACGGCGTTGCTCATCGCGAAGAACACGAAGATGCCGCCGTGCGGGGCGCGCAGCTCGATGCCGCTGACCGCCACGATCGCGCCGGTGGTGGCGCCCCCGAGCATCATCGAGGGGATCACCCGCAGCGGGTCGGCCGCGGCGAACGGGATGGCGCCCTCGGAGATGAACGAGGCGCCCAGCAGCCAGGCGGCCTTGCCGTTGTCCCGCTCGGCCGGGGTGTACAGCTTCGGCCGGAGCAGCGTGCTGGACAGGGCCATGGCCAGCGGCGGCACCATGCCGGCGGCCATGACCGTGGCCATGATCACCAGGGGTGCGCCGCCGGTGGTGGCAGCGGCCGCCAGACCGGTGGTGGCGAACACGTAGGCGGCCTTGTTGACGGGCCCGCCGAGGTCGAAGCACATCATCAGGCCGAGGATGATCCCGAGCAGGATCGCCGATGTGCCGGTCAGGCCGTTGAGGAAGTCACCCAGCCCGGTGAGCGCGGCGGCCAGCGGCTGGCCCAGGACGACGACCATCAGGCCGCTGGAGACCAGCGTGGCCAGCAGTGGGATGATCACCACCGGCTGGAGACCGCGGGCCCAGGTGGGGAGCTTCCAGCGGCTGATCCAGCGCGCGACGAAGCCGGCCAGGATGCCGCCGACGACACCGCCGAGGAAGCCGGCGCCCACGGTCAGCGACACCGCGCCGACGACGAAACCGGGGACGATGCCGGGCCGGTCGGCGATCGCGTAGGCGATGTAGCCGGCCAGCGCCGGGACGAGGAAGCCGAAGGCCGCCTGGCCGAGGACGGTGCAGACGGCGCCGAGGTAGCCGAGGAAGCCGTCGTTGAGCCCCTCGACCCCGGAGGCGACCGGGAGGTTGAAGAAGTGGTTGTTCAGCGCCCAGTTCGCGGCGTAGCTCAGGCCCTCGGTGTCCGGGTCGGGGTTCACGATCTGGTATCCGCCGAAGAGGAAGCCCAGCGCGATGAGCAGACCGCCGGCCGCGACGAACGGGATCATGTAGCTGACGCCGGTGAGCAGCCAGCGGCGGATCTCCCCGCCCAGCGACGGCTTCCCGCCGTCCCCGGCCGGGGACGGCTCGCCCGCGCCGGCGGTGCCGGGCACCCGGCGTCCGTTCGGGTCGTCGGCGGCGGCCAGCGCCTCGCGGATCATCACCTGCGGCTCGTTCATCGCCCGCTTGGTGCCCGACTGCACCAGCGGCTTCCCGGCGAAGCGGTCACGGTCCTTGACGCCGACGTCCACGGCGAAGATCGCCGCGTCGGCCCGGCTGATCACCGAGGGGTCCAGCGGGGTGGAACCCGACGAGCCCTGGGTCTCCACCTGCAGGTCGACGCCCATCTCCTGGGCGGCGGCGGTCAGCTTGTCGGCGGCCATGTAGGTGTGCGCGATGCCGGTCGGGCAGGCGGTGACCGCCACGATGCTGCGCCGGGCGCCACCGCTGGGCTGCTCCGGCGACGCGGTCGCCGGAGCGGTCGCACCGGCGGAGGTGGCCGTCGCGCCGCCAGCGGGAGCGGCGGCTGGGGGAGCGGCAGCGGGCGTGGCAGCTGGGGAGACGACCTCCTCCACGAGGGCCACCACCTCCTCCGCCGTGGCGGCCGCCCGCAGCGAGGCGACGAAGGCCGGGCGGACCAGCGCCCGGGCCAGGGCGGTGAGCAGGGTGAGGTGGTCGGCGTCGCCGTGCTCGGGCGCGGCGATGAGGAAGGCCAGGTCGGCCGGCCCGTCAGGGGCGCCGAAGTCGACCGGCGGGGAGAGCCGGGCGAAGGCCAACGACGCCTGGGTGACCGCACCGGACCGGCAGTGCGGGATCGCGATCCCGCCGGGGAGCCCGGTCGCCGCCTTGGCCTCGCGGGCCATCGCGTCGGCGCGCAGCGCTTCGGCGGAGGTGGCCCGGCCGGCGTCGGCGACGAGACCGGCCAGCCGGCCGACGACGTCGCTCTTGTCGCGGCCGAGATCGGCGTCGATCGCCACCAGCGAGGTGGTGATGAGTGCGGACATGGGCGGCTCTCCCTGCGTTGGGTGGGTCATCGGGCGGGCGGGACTGCCGGGCCGGCGACGGCATCGCTGCCGGACCGGACTGGGATGGCGGACGGGTCGACCTGGTCGGGGGTGGGGACGGCCGAGCCCGGGAGCGCGGCGCTGCCGGACCCGTAGGCCACCGCGGTGCGCAGTCGATCGGCCGGTCCGGCCCCGGCCAGGTCGGCGAGCAGGAACCCGGCCAGGCTGCTGTCCCCGGCACCGACGGTGCTGCGCACGGTGACCCTGGGCGGGCTCGCCGACCAACGCTCCCCGTCCGCGCCCGACAGCAGCGCACCGTCGGCGCCGAGGGTGAGCAGCACCTGGCCGACGCCGCGCGCGTGCAGCCAGTCGACCGCGGCCAGCAGCGCGGCGGGGTCGGCGGCCAGGGCGGCCTCCGTCGTGCCGGCCAGCTGGGCCAGCTCCTCGGTGTTGGGCTTGAGGAGGTCGGGGGCGGCTTCCGGGCCCGCGGCGAGCAGCGCCAGCAGCGGCGCCTCGGAGGTGTCGACGGCGATCCGGGCGCCGGTGTCCCGCAGTGCGCGCACCAGCTCGGCGTACCAGTCGGCCGGGGTGCCGGGGGGCAGCGAGCCGGACAGCACGATCCAGCCGGCCGGGTCGGCGTGCTCGCGGACCGCCGCGGTCAGCGCCCGCCGGATCTCGGCACTCAACGGCGCGCCGGGCTCGTTCAGCTTGGTGGTGGTGCCGTCGGGCTCGGTGAGCGTGTAGTTGGTGCGCACCGGCGTGCCGGCCGGGACGGTGACCAGGGGCAGACCCAGGGCCCGGAGCGCGGTGACGATCGGGTCGTGGCCGTCGGCCGGCAGCACCGGGACGACGGGGGTCCCGGCGGCGGCCAGGGCGCGGGCGACGTTGACCCCCTTCCCGCCGGGCTCGGTGCGGCTGGTCCCCAGCCGGACGACGCCGCCGCGGTCGAGCCGGCCGGGAAGGGCGAGCGTGCGGTCCAGGCTGGGGTTGGCGGTGAGGGTCACGACCGCGGAGGTGCCGCTCACGCCACGACCACCTCGACGCCGTTCTCCTCGAGGTGGGCCACCACGTCGAGGTCGGCGTCCTCGTCGGTGACCAGCACGTCGACGTCCGGCACCGCCGCGAAGCGGACCAGGTGCTCGCGGCCCAGCTTGGTGCTGTCGGCGAGGACGACGACCCGCTGGCCGGCCAGCACCATGGCCCGCTTGACCGCGGCCTCGCGCTCGTCGGGGGTGGAGAAGCCGTGCCCGGCGCTGATCCCGTTGGCGCCGAGGAAGACGACGTCCACCCGGAGGTCGGCCAGGGCGCGGACGGTGGTCTCACCCACCGCGGTCTGGGTGACCCCGCGGACCCGACCGCCCAGCACGTGCAGCTCGACGCCGACCGCCGCGGCCAGCCGGGCGGCGATCGGCACCGAGTTGGTGACGGCCAGCAACTGGCGGTCTGCGGGCAGCACGTCGGCCAGGGCGGCGGTGGTGGTGCCGCCGTCCAGCAGCAGGCTGCCCCGGTTGCCGGGTACGAGGGCCAGTGCCGCCGTGGCGATCCGGCGCTTCTGCTCCATCCGGGCGCCGCCCCGCTCGCCGAGGCCGGGCTCGGCGACGGTGAACAGCCCCGCGGGCACGGCGCCGCCGTGCACCCGGCGGAGCATGCCGGCCCGCTCCAGGACGGCCAGGTCGCGGCGGACGGTCTCGGTGGTCACCCCGAAGCGCTCGGCGACGTCGGTGACCGCCACCCGGCCCCGGTCGCTGACAAGGCCGGCGATGGCCTGCTGACGTTCCTCCGCGTACATGGCCCTCCGTTCCGCGTGCATGGCCGTCCGGTTCTGTGGGGACAGCGTTGTGTTGTGTTGTTCTACGTGGGTATGTGTTGACAAGTCAAGGGGAACTCGTGACTCTTGTCACGGCACCTCCACTCGGGTGCCCCTCCGTCCCGGGTCACCACGGTGACCCGCCTCCCGGCGCTCCGCCGGGCCGAGCCAGACAAGCGAGGCACGCCCATGTCGTCCCCAACTCCGACCGCGCTGCCCGACGCGCTCGCCGGACCGGTGGTCCACACCGGCACCCCGGTGGTCCCCGGCGTGGCGCTGGGCCCCGTGGTGTGGCCCACCGGCGTCGTGCAGTTGCCCGGATCGGACGCCGCCGCGGTGCCCGAGGGTGAGCGGCTGGCCGAGCGGGCCCGGTTCGCGGCGGCTGCCGCGACCGTTGCCGAGCGGCTGGCCGAGCGGGCGGCGGCCGCCACGGGCGTGAGTGCGGAGGTGTTGGCGACCACCGCGGGCCTGGCCCGGGACCGGGGGCTGATGTCGGCCGTCGAGCAGCGGATCGACGCCGGCGCCTCCGCCCCGGTGGCCACGGTCGCCGCCGCGCAGCAGTTCGTGGAGCTGTTCACCGGTCTGGGCGGGGTCATGGCCGAGCGGGCCACCGACGTCCGCGACGTCCGGGACCGGATCGTCGCCCAGCTCACCGGTCAGGGGGAGCCCGGGGTCCCGTCGCCCGAGGTCCCCTCGGTGCTGCTCGCCGACGATCTCGCGCCTGCCGACACCGCGGGGCTCGACCCGGCCCGGATCATCGCGCTGGCCACCCGGCTCGGTGGGGCCACCAGCCACACCGCGATCATCGCCCGCCAGCTCGGGCTGCCCTGCGTGGTCGGCGTCGGCGGGCTCGCCGACGTGCCGGCCGGTGCGCTCGTGCTGGTGGACGGCGAGCAGGGCACCGTGACCGTCGACCCCGAGCCGGTGTCCGCCCGTGCCCGGGTGGCCGATGCCCGCGCGGTGGCTGCCGCGCTGGCCCGGTACCGCGGCCCCGGCGCGACTCGCGACGGACACCCCGTGCAGGTGCTGGCGAACGTGCAGGACGGCGTGGGTGCCCGCGCCGCCGCTGGAGCCCACGCCGAGGGTGTCGGGCTGCTGCGCACGGAGCTGGCCTTCTTCGGCCGCACCACCGAACCCTCCGTCGCCGAGCAGGCTGCCGGCTATGCGGAGGTGTTCGCCGCCTTCCCCGACGGGAAGGTCGTCCTGCGCACCCTGGACGCCGGCTCGGACAAGCCGCTCGCCTTCGCCACCCCGCCGGACGAGGCCAATCCGGCCCTCGGCGTCCGGGGGTTGCGGGTGGCCCGTCGGGACCCGGGCCTGCTGACCCGCCAGCTCGACGCCGTGCAGCAGGCGGCCCGGGCCACCGGCTCGCACCCGTGGGTGATGGCGCCGATGGTCGCGACGGTGGCAGAGGCCGCGGACTTCGCCGCCCAGGTCCGGCAGCGCGGGCTGGTGCCGGGCGTCATGGTCGAGGTGCCGTCGGTCGCCCTGCTGGCCGACCGGTTCCTGGAGCACCTCGACTTCCTGTCCATCGGGACCAACGACCTGTCGCAGTACACGCTGGCCGCCGACCGGCTCTCCGCCGAGCTCGCCGACCTGACCGACCCGTGGCAGCCGGCGTTGCTCGCCCTCATCCGGGCCACTGCGGCGGCGGGTGAGCGGGCCGGCAAGCCGGTGGGGGTCTGCGGCGAGGCCGCGGCCGACCCGCTGCTCGCCTGTGTGCTGGTGGGCATGGGGGTGACGTCGCTGTCCTGCGCGGCCAGCTCGGTGGCCGGGGTGGGGGCGAAGCTCGCCACCGTCGACCTGGCCGCCTGTCGCCGGGCTGCCGAGGCAGCCCTGGCGGCCGGTGACCCGGCTGCCGCGCGCGCTGCCGCGCGCGCCGCGCTGAGCCGCTGACCGGCGTGCCGCCGAACATGACGAAAAGGCGACCACTGAACCGTCAGGGTCACTGATCCGTCGGTCACTATGCCGACGCAGCCTTCGTTCCGATGGAATATTGGTCACCGCGCCTGCTTTGCTACAGGCGTACCAGTACCGTGACCATGGAAGAAGGCAGTGACATGACAAGCGTGACCTCCAGCTGGCGGGCCCGTCGGGCAGCGGCGCGTACGCGGCGGGCCCTGGAGCTCGCCGTCGCCCGCACGAGCAGCCCGGCGATGCGCGACGAGCTGCTGACCCTGGCCAACAGCAGCCAGTTCGGCACCGCCCTGCGCTGAAGGGGGACCCCTCCCGCGCACCCCTCGCACGCTCGGATGAGCCCATGGAGGGAGCCGGGACGTGCCCGGACGACACTCGACCCCGGCCTCCACGACGGAGACCGGGGTCGTCTGCCGTCCAGGCCACCCGGACGGGTGGGATGCGGCCGTTCCGGCTCAGCAGCGGACCTGGCGCGCCGATCCTCGGACGGTGAGCACCCCGTGGCAACCGCGGCCCCGGCTGCCGTGGCGGCGACGCCGGCAACAGGGCGCCGACACCGAGCTGAGCGCGCTGCGCGCCCAGCTCCAGGCACTCCGGTCCGCCGCCACCGACCTGGTCGGCAGCGACGACCTGGACACCGTGCTGGACCGGATCGTGGCGCGCGCGGCCGAGGCCGTGCCGGCGCCCGCCCACGTGCTCGCCGTCCATGCGCC
>JAOPWO010000150.1 GCA_025965635.1 Modestobacter sp.
GCGAAGCCGGAGTCCTGCGCCAGGTCCAGCCGCAACGGCACGAAGCCGGCGGCACGGATGGAGGCCGCGAGCCTGCGGCCGTGCTCGTCCACCGGCCACGTGGCCGGGACGGTGACGCAAGCCGCGACGGCGGGGCGAACCAGCGCCCGGCCGGCGGCCCGCTTCTCGTCCGCGGTACCGATCCGTTCGGTGTCCCGCCGCTGCCGGGCCCGCTGCCGGAATCCCATCCGGGCGCGCAGCTCGTTACCCGTGGTGGCGCTCATCTCCTCCCGGCCCACCAGGCGGGTGGCCCGCTCCAGCGGCAGCGGAGCGAGGAAGACCGTCATACAGCGCCGTTCCCCTGCCGTCGTCGGGACCAGCACCGGGGCCAGCGCGCCGAGCACCGCGCCGGAGTCGGGCAGCAGGATCGTGTCGGTGACCGACGCCCACGCGTCGTGCACGTAGTGCCGCACCTCGGCGCGGGCCTGGGTGGGTCCGGCGGCGGCCATCGGCACCCCGGTCGCCAGCTGGGCGCCGTTGGCGGCGGCCAGGTCGGCGGCGATCAGCTGGCCACGGTCGCCGGGAGCGAAGCCGGTGCGCACCGCGGCAGCGAGTGCCGCCGAGTCCAGCCAGGTGACGGCGGTGCAGCCGACCGGGCCGCGCAGCGCACTCTCGACCTCGGCCATCACCACGTGCAGCACCCGGGCGCGGCCGTCCACCCCGCCGCCGCTCTCCTTCGCGGCCCGGCCGATCCGGCTCTCGCCGACGACGACGGTCACGAAGGCCTCGGTGCGCACCGCGGCCGGAGTGAGGGTGGCACCCAGCAGCGCGTTCACCCGGGCGGCCAGGGGCGCGGCGTCCGCACGCGTGTGCGCCTGCTCCCAGGCGGCGCGCTCGGCGCCGTCGTCGGGCACCGTGCGCACCTGCAGCGCCAGTGTGTCGACCAGTTCGGTGCGCGCGGCGATCTCGCACAGCTCCGCGAGGCCGGCGCCCATCCGGTCTCGCTCGCCCGGCTCGGCCAGCCCGATGCCGGGATGGTCGATCCGCGCCACGACCGCCCAGGTGCGCGCCGCGGAGTTCTGCACGATCACCGGGCGGGTGAACAGGTGCCCGTGGGGCGGTCCGTCGTGAGTGCGGATGCCAGCGAGCACTCCGGGCAGGTCCGCCTCGGACAGGTCCTCGGCCGTCCCGGACGCGGCTCGGGAGCCGAACACCGTCCAGCCCGTCGCACCTCCGATCGCGTGCAGGCAGAGGTCGGCGAACCAGCGGCCCGCGGCCCGCCCTCGGACGGGGACCAGCAGCACGGCGGCCAGCAGCGCCCACACCGGCAGCCACACCAGCAGCAGGCCCCACGTCTGCGCGTTGAGGGCCAACAGCGCCGGTACGCCGGCGAGGGTGACCAGGGCCAGCTGGGCACCGGTCATGCCGAGGAACCAGCCGGAGACGTCGCGGGAGTAGTCGCCGTAGCGAACGGCGTTCATCGGGCGTCGTCCTGGTGGGGGCCGATCGGGTCGCTCTCACCGGGCCGGTCAGGTGCGATGCCGTCGAGGCGCTCGGCGGGCCAGGCCGCAGAAGATGCGCCTCCGGGATAGTGAGCGCGCCCGTTCCCGGTCGGTCTCGTCGGCTGTGTTCCATCGTCGTCGGGACGGCGCCCGCGGCCGTGCCCGCCTCCGGTCGCCGTCCCTCCGCCGGAGCCGTTGCCGCCCGCCGGTACCCGGGCGGGCAGCGGCTGCCCGTAGTACGGGTGGGTGTGCCCGACTCCGGCGCCCGACAGCACGTCGGACGCCGAGGCGGCCACCCCCGCGGCCAGTCGGCCGGCCGTGGAGGTACCCGTGGTCAGCGCTCGCAGCGCGCCGGCGAAGCGCCCACTCGTCGCCGCGTCCGCGGTCGACTCGCCCTGCGCGCGGTCGCCGGCCAGCTGCGCCGCGGCACCGGAGGCAGCCACCCCACCGGATGCGGCACCCGCCGCCGCGGAGGCCACGGCCGCTCGTCCGCCACCAGTCTTCTGCAGCGCGCCCATGACTCCGCCGGAGGCGGCCAGCGAGGACCGCAACGCCGCCCCACTCGACGTGCCGGGGTCGACGAAGGCCAGCAGCCGGAACAGCGCGAGCGGACAGATCGCTCCGAGCAGGATCAGTAGGCAGCCGACCACCGCCATGCCGATCGCGGCCTCGGTGCTCGTCTCCTCTGCTCCGGTGAGGATGCCCTCGGTGATGGTCACTCCGACGCCCAGGACGAGCACGGCGACCGGGGCAACCAGCAGCGCAGCGAGGAACCAGCGGAGGCTTCGCCAGAACCAGGTGCTCGACGTCTGCGCCAGCAGCCCTCCTGCCGAGATCGCCGAGGTCGCGGCCAGCACGATCAGCGCTGCCTCGCGGACCAGCATCAGCAGCAGGTAACCCACGCTGGCCGGCACCAGCAGAAAGATCGAGCTGACCCCCAGCACGGTGGCGACCGTGCCGTCGACCAGGTCGCGGCTCACGCTGATCGACGGGTCTAAGGCGGACATGGTGTCGATGTCGAGCAGGCTGCGCAGCAGGGCGGTGGTCAGTCCTGAGACGCCGGTGACCAGCAGCGCCGCCACCCCGATGTAGCCGGCCCAGACCAGTCCGAACTGCAGCAGTCCGATCAGCAGCCGGCCCAGCGTCTGCCCGTCCCGGCGCACTGCCGCGATGCCCAGCTGGACCATGGCCATCATCGCGGCCACGGTCGCGCCGATGCCGAAGGTCACCGGATATACAGCGGCGAGCGGGCCGCCGGCGGACAGATCCGGGGTCGCCAGAGCGTCGATCACTGAGAACGCCAAACCCAGCAGCCACAGCCCGGCCTCCCACAGCGACAACATGGCATTGACCCAGACGTCTTCGACCACGGCGCCTGCTGCTTCGCCGACCGCGCAGAACGGGTTGATCGGCAGGCACGGCAGCGAGCCGCCCACCCCTGGAACCGCCGGGAACGCCACCACGGTGGAGTCGGCTGCAGCCGGACCCGTGGACAACCAGCAGATCGCCAGCGACAGAAGAAGGACCCCTCCCAGTCGGCGCCCCCAACCGCTACGCCCTCCGCGTCGCTGCTCAGACATAGCGCAGGTCCCGGTAGCCGGCTGCGATGGCTGCCTCGGTGCCTGGCCAGACCGAGGGCGCCGGCGCCGGCTCCTCCCCCGGGCCGATGACCCACCGGTCCCCGACCCAGGCCATGCGCTGGCAGTCGGCGATCGCGATCCGGGAGGTCTGCTCCACGGTGACGGTGAACTCGAGGTTCACGCACACCACGGCGAAGTCCTCGCCCACCGTGCCCTTGATCAACCCCATCACCGGACGGACGACGATCGCCAGCTGCGGCGACCCCGCACTGGACAGGCCGGCTGCAGACAACAGGTTGGCCATGCCGTCCACCCCGGACCACGTCTCTGAGGTCGGCCCGCCAGGAGAGGCCCACTCGGCGATCACCCGTCGCACGCCGTCCATCGAGCCGCTCTGCATCCCCGTCACGTCGATCGCCGCCAACTGCGCCAGCGCACCCTCCGGAGTTCGCGGAAAGCCGGTAGGCACGTCCGCGGGGCCTACGCCGGTGGCGCGCGCCAGCTCGAGAACACCGGCAGCCTGGTTCGACACCGGGCCGGGCAGCGCGTCATGCGGGTCGGCGGTCGGCATCGGCGCGGCGGCCAGCGCATCGTGACGCGACATGTCCCGGGAGGGAGCTGCAGCCTGTCGTGCGGCGTCCCTCTCGTCCGGCTCCTCCCTGAGCCCTCCCACAACTGCCAGGACCAGGCCGGCCAGAAGCGCCAGCGCCACCAGCGCGCTGACCACGAGCGCCGCCAGGAGACGCGCCGGGCTCCACTCCAGCGCACCGCTCCCCCGGACGACGGGACGGCGGCACATCAGGTGCACCCACTGCCGGTGATCGAGTCCAGGATGACGAGGATGACCGTGTAGGTGATGGCCACCATCACGACCACCGCGACGCCCATCGCCCCAAATCGGGAGGCATGCGGATGGGAGAA
>JAOPWO010000174.1 GCA_025965635.1 Modestobacter sp.
CGGGACTCCCCTGGCCGCGGTGCTCGCCGCGAGCGGCGTGGGGGCGGTGCACGTGCGAGACCGCGGCCCGACCGCGGCGGGCGACGCGGTCGTCGGCGGAGCCGGAGCCGCCGACGAGGGGCGCCCCCGGTCGCTGGCCGCCGCGGACGCCATCCGGCGGGTGAGCCCCCTGACCGACCTGCGCCCGCTGCCGCCCGACCGCATACCGGACCTGGTGGTCCTCTGCCGGCCGTGGTCGGCGGTCGACCCGCTGCAGATGGGCCTTCAGCGCGACGGGGTGCCGCACCTGGTGGCCACCGTCCGCGGTGAGACCGGCGTCGTCGGGCCGCTGGTGCTGCCCGGCTCCACCAGCTGCCTCCGGTGCGCCGACGCCTGGCGCCGCGACGACGACCCGGCGTGGCCCCGGCTCGCGACGCAGCTGACCGCCAGCGAGCAGCCTGTCGGCGGAGCGACCGTCACCTGCCTGCTGACCGTCGTCACCGCCGCGGTGCAGGTGCTGGCCCACCTCGACGGCGGCGCCGTCCCGGCCGCGTGCGGAGCGACCCTCGAGCTCCGCCCGCCGGAGCTGTCGCCGGTGCTGCGGAGATGGCCGCCACACCCGGCCTGCCCGTGCGGCGCAGCCGCCGGGGGCAGCCGGACCTCCGACAGTGGACACTGAGGGGGTGAGTGACACCGGACGGGACATCCCCCGGGGGACGGTGTCCCGGACGGCACGGCTGGCGTCCCTGCCGCTGGGTGCCGCGGGACGGGCCACCCTGGGCATCGGGAAGCGGTTGTCGGGGCGGCCGGCCGAGGAGGTCAACGCCGAACTGCAACAGCGCACCGCCGAGCAGCTGTTCGCCGTGCTGGGGCAGCTCAAGGGCGGGGCGATGAAGCTCGGCCAGACGCTGTCGGTCTTCGAGGCCGCAGTGCCCGACGAGGTCGCCGGGCCCTACCGCGAGGCGTTGACCAAGCTGCAGGAGGCGGCCCCGCCGATGCCGGTGCGCACCGTCCACGCGGTGCTCTCCCAGCAGCTCGGCGGGCGGTGGCGGGAGCGGTTCCGCGACTTCGACGACACCCCGGCGGCCGCGGCCAGCATCGGTCAGGTGCACCGCGCGACCTGGCGCGATGGACGCGACGTCGCGGTGAAGATCCAGTACCCGGGCGCCGGCCCTGCCCTGATGGCGGACCTCAACCAGCTCGCCCGCTTCGCCCGGCTCTTCTCCGCTCTCTTCCCCGGCATGGAGGTCAAGCCGCTCATCGCCGAGCTCAAGGCGCGGGTGGTCGAGGAGCTCGACTACGGCATGGAGGCCGACGCGCAGCGCGCCTTCGCCGCCGCCTACGCCGATGACGAGGAGATCGTCGTCCCCCGGGTGGTGGCCAGCGCACCCAAGGTGATCGTCTCGGAGTGGCTGGAGGGGATCCCGCTCTCCCGGGTGATCACCGACGGGAGCCGTGAGCAGCGGGACCGGGCCGGGCGGCTGATGGCGGTGCTGCACTTCTCCGGCCCCCAGCGGGCCGGACTGCTGCACGCCGACCCGCACCCTGGCAACTTCCGGCTGGTGCCCGACGGCCGGCTGGGAGTGATCGACTTCGGCGCGATCGCGCGGCTCCCCGACGGCCATCCCGAGCCGATCGGCCGGCTCGTGCGGTGGGCGCTCGAGGGCCGGGCCGATGACGTCCTCGCCGACCTGCGCGCCGAGGGCTTCGTGCGGCCCAGTGTCGAGGTGGACGCGCAGGGAGTGCTCGACTACCTGCTGCCACTGCTGGAGCCGGTGCAGGCCGCGTCTTTCAAGTTCACCCGTGCCTGGATGCAGGAGCAGGCGGTCCGGATCGGCGACCCGCGGAGCGAGGCCAGCCAGCTGGGCCGCCAGCTCAACCTGCCGCCGGCGTACCTGCTCATCCACCGGGTCACGATCGGGTCCATCGGCGTGCTGTGCCAGCTCGACGCGGAGGCTCCCTACCGCGGCGTGCTGCAGGAGTGGCTGCCCGGTTTCCGGGGTTGAGGGACCGGGCGGTGGGCTCTGCCTGCACCTGCAGGCCGCTCCGGTGGCGGTACGCCAGGTCGTGCTCCATCAGGTGCATCTCGGTCCTCCCGTCCTGGTCACGCAGCCGTCTCGACCCGGACCTTGCGGGGCCGGCCACGCGGCCGCTTGCGCGCGATCACCACGCCGTGGTCGAAGATCTCGCCGCCCCAGACGCCCCATGGCTCGCCGCGGTCCAGCGCACCGGCCAGGCACGCACTGCGGACCGGGCACTGCGCACACAGGCTCTTGGCGTGCTCGAGCTGGGCCGGGCTCTCGGCGAACCAGAGGTCGGGGTCACCCACCCGGCAGGGCAGCGACCGCCGGTCGGCCGGCGGCTGCCCCGCCGTGGACGCGTGCGTGCGGTCGAGCCCGGGACGGCGCGGGGGCGCCGATCGCTCGATCGTGTGCTGCACGGCCGCTCCTCCTCGTCCAGTCGTGTCGACCGGTCGACGGGGGCCCGCCGACCGGAGGTCGGGGTGGGTCCACGGCGGTGGAGAAGGACGGAGGCCGCGGATCCCGGTGTCCGGGTCCCGCGGCCTCGAGGAGGACCAGCTGAGCTGCTAGCTCAGTGGTCCCTCCGGGGCTGGGCTCCCGGGGTGCTGCTGGGGTCGTGCTCGGCGTAGCCGGCCGGGCAGGCCGCATCGCCGACGACGTCGGAGCTGCGCGTGCGCCGGGCGGTGCCGGCGTCGGTCAGCCAGCGGCGGACGGCGGCGGGCAGACCGCTCCCCGGGTGCGGGGCGGCGGTGGCCGCGAGCGGGACGTCCCCGCGCCGCTGCGAGGCGCACACGGGGGCAGCCGGCATCGGGGGGCCTGCGATGGTCGAGTCGGTGCTGATCATGCGGGTCCCTCCTCCCGGGTCGGGACCCGGCCTCCCGGCCGCGCTCCCTGCTGTCCTGTCGGTCGTGCGCGTGCGCCTGGGAACTCCCAGGTGATGTGGACGAAGGCTAGGCGAGGTCGCCGGAGCCGGTCAACGGAATTGCGAGGACGTCCCCGACGACCTCCCGGGTCCGATGAACGGGCAGCTCAGTCGGCCAGTCGAGCGAGCACGTCGGAGCCGTAGAGCTCGAGTTTGCGGGCTCCGATGCCGGGGAGCCCGGACAGTTCCCGCAGCGACGACGGCCGCGCCTCCGCGATCGCCTGGAGCGTCGCGTCGGTGAAGACGACATAGGCCGGGACCGACGCCTCCGCGGCGGTGCTGCTCCGCCAAGCGCGCAACCGCTCGAACCGCTCGCCCGCCTCGCCCTCGAGGACCACCTTGGGCCGCTTGCCCGGCCGTCGCACCGCCGCGCCGGAGTCCGGTGCGAGCCCGTCCAGGAACCGGCTGCGGGGCCGGGACCGCCGCCCGCCGGGGTTGCGCGCGAGCGACCAGGAGAGGGTGAGCTGCTCCCGCGCCCGGGTCACCGCCACGTACAGCAGGCGTCGCTCCTCCTCCACTGCCTCCGGACGGCTCTGCGACTGGGCGATCGGGACCACCCCGTCGACCAGCCCCACGACGAAGACCGCGTCCCACTCCAGGCCCTTGGCGGCGTGCATCGACGCCAGCGTGACCCCCTGCACGGTCGGTGCGTGCTGGGCGGCGGCCCGCTCGGCCAGGTGGGCGACGAAGCCGCCGAGATCCAGTGCCGGCTCCTCGGCGACCAGGTCGACGGCGAGATCGACCAGCGCGGCCAGCGACTGCCAGCGGTCCCGGGCGGCGCCGCCGGCGGGCGGGCGGTGCTCGGCCCAGCCGGTCGAGGCCAGCACGTCGCGGACCGTCGGGACCAGCGCGCCGGGCTCGCTGCCCCCGGCCGCGGCGCCGCGGAGCAACAGCACCGCTTCCCGCACCTCGGGTCGCTCGAAGAACCGCTCGCCGCCCTTGAGCACGTAGGGGACGCCGACGTCGGTCAGCGCGGACTCGTAGACCTGTGACTGCGCGTTGATCCGGAAGAGGACCGCGATCTCGCTGGCCGGCAGCCCGCCGTCCACCAGTTCGCGGCAGGCCCGGGCGACGGCCGCGGCCTCGGCCGGCTCGTCGGGGTGCTCGACGAACCGGGGCTCCACGCTGTCGCGGCGCTGCCCGAGCAACCGGAGACCGGGCAGGCCCTTGCGCGGCAGGGCCTGCCCGATGAGCTTGTTGGCCAGCCCGACCACCTGGGGCGTGGACCGGTAGTCGCGCTCCAGCTTCACCACCGCGGCGTCGGGATAGCGGTCGGCGAAGCCCAGCAGGTAGTCGGGGTCGGCACCGGTGAAGGAGTAGATGGTCTGGTTGGGGTCGCCCACCACGCAGACCTCGGCCCGGCCACCCAGCCAGGCGTCGAGCAACCGCTGCTGCAGCGGGTTGACGTCCTGGTACTCGTCGACGACGAAGTAGCGGTACTGCCCGCGCACCTCGCGGGCCACGTCCCGGTGCTCCTCGAGGGCGTAGGCCGTGACCAGCAGCAGGTCCTCGAAGTCCAACGTGCCGTCCCGCTGCTTGGCCGACTCGTAGCTGCGGTAGACCTCGGCCACCGCAGCGGCCTCGAACGGCAGCTCCCGGGCGGCCTTCGCCGCCCGTGCGGGGTAGTCCTCCGGGGTGGCCAGCGTGGTCTTGGCCCACTCGATCTCGCTCGCCAGGTCGCGCAGGCTCGCCCGGTCGGTGGACAGCCGGGCCCGCGAGGCGGCCGCCGCGACCACCCGCAGCTTGTTCTCGATCAGCTCCGGCATCGGGCCGCCGAGGACCCTCGGCGCGAAGTACCTCAGCTGGCGCATGGCGGCGGCGTGGAAAGTCCGGGCCTGCACGCCTCCCACCCCCAGCGCGGACAGCCGACCACGCAGCTCCCCCGCCGCCCGCGCGGTGAACGTCACCGCCAGCACCTGCTCGGGCACGTACACCCCGGTGTGCACCCCGTACGCGATGCGATGGGTGATCGTCCGGGTCTTCCCGGTGCCCGCTCCGGCCAGGATGCAGACCGGCCCCTGCACCGCCGACGCCGCGGCACGCTGCTGTTCGTCGAGCCCAGCCAGCACCTGCTCGGCGGCGGTCGCGGCGTCCTCCTGCTGGTCCTGATCCGGTCCTGGTGCGATCTGCGGCATCCCCACGGGACCGATCCTCCCAGCCGGCGGCGACATGCCGGGGGAAGCATCGCCAGGCATCCGGCGTTGCGAGCCCCGCACGCAGGCCACCCGGGTGCACCGCCCCGGGTGGCCTGCGCCGGCACCCGCGAGAGAGGATCTCCGTGATGAGCGCTCCAGGAACCGCCGTGACGATGTACACAACCAGCTGGTGCGGGTACTGCGTCCGGCTCAAGAAGATGATGCAGGGTGAGGGGATCGAGTTCGCCGAGGTGAACATCGAGACCGACGAGAAGGCGGCCGACCTGGTCATGCAGGCCAACGGCGGCAACCGCACCGTCCCGACGCTCGTGTTCGCCGACGGGACCGCCCTCACCAACCCGAGCATCGCCCAGGTGAAGGCACAGCTCGCCACGCTGCCCGGCGCGTGATCCCTGACCCGCGGCCCTCCTCGGGTGATGATCGCCCGGAAGGGGGCTGCGGGGGCGCCCCCGCCGAGGAACCGCAGGCGCTGAGGAGGGGTGCGATGAGCGCGCAGTGCACGTCGGCCCCCGTCGACGTCCCGGTCGTGACCCAGCTGCCGGACGACGTCGTCTGCACCGCCGGCGGGGAGCCCGCAGTGGTGCTGGTGCGCACCTCCCGGGGCTGGTCGGTGCTCAGCGTCCCGGCCACGACGCCGGAGGGACTGCACGAGCACCTCCCGCTGGTCGAGGCGATGTCCCTGGGCGACCTCGTGGCCGAGGAGTCCGGCGTCACCCCCGAACCGGGCCGCCCCGCCCGGCTGGCGGCGCGTGGCAGCGGTGACCCCGCCCTGCCCGACGTCGAGGACCCGCGGGACGTCGAGCTCGCCGTCCTGCGGCGCACCGTGGGGCAGCTCGAGCACGCTCTCGCCGCCCGGGTGTCCATCGAGCGCGCCATCGGGGTGCTGGCCGAACGGCACGGCACCTCCCCCCGCGAGGCGTTCGACGAGCTGCGCCGCCGGGCCCGCGCGCAGGGTCGACCGGCCCAGGACCTGGCACGTGAGGTGCTCGACGCCGTTCCCGTCCGCGGCACCGTGCCCGACCAGCGCACCACCGCCGCACCGGCACCGGTCACCCCCGAGCCCGCCCCGCGCGCACCGACCGCCCGCCGGGTCTCCCGCGGCCGGGCCCGGCAGGCGGTGACCCCCGGCTCCGAGGCCGGGGGCGGGTCCTGAGCGCCCCCGTCCCGCTCAGCCCGGCCGCTCTCGCCGAGCGACTGGCCGACCGGCTCGCCGGTGTGCCGCCCGAGCCGGGCGCTGCCGTGCTCCGGGTGGCCGTGGACGGTGTGGAGCTCACCGCGCCACCCGGGAGGGCCGGGCTGACCGGCCCGCGCGACCTCGCCGACCGGCTCGCCGAGCTGCTGCCGGCCCGCAGCCGTCCGGTCGCCGTCGTCCCCGCCGAGGGCTTCTACCGGCCGGCGTCCGTCCGGCTGGAACACGGCCGCACCGACCCCGACGCCCGCTACACCGACTGGCTCGACGCCGGCGCCCTGGCCCGGGAGGTTCTCGACCGCACCGGCCCCGCCGGCCCGGGCGAGTACCTCCCGGAGCTCTGGGACCTCGAACGCGACCGGGCCGCACGGGCCGGCTACCTCCCCGCGCCGGCCGGCGGCGTCCTGCTGGTACCCGGCTCCCTGCTCCAGGGCCTCGGCCTGGCCATGGATGTCGTCGTGCACCTGCGGGTGGGCCCGGCGGCCCGTCGGCGCCGGATGCCGCCCGAGCGGGCCTGGGAGTTGCCGGCCTTCGACCGCTACGACGACGAGGTCGACCCCGGGGTCCTGGCCGACGCCGTGGTTCTCGCCGACCACCCCGACCGTCCTGCGCTCGTGCTGCAGAACAGGCTGGCCTGACGGCGCCCGCTCACAACTCGCCGGCGACCCAGCGGTCGATGATGTGCCGGGCGATGGAGACCACCGGCGGCAGCGCCTGCGGGCCACCACCGGAACGGAGCTCGTCGCGGGTGAACCAGCGGGCCTCCTCGATCTCGTCGTGGTCGATCCGCAGCTCCTCGTCCAGCGCGCGCGCAACGAAGCCGAGCATGAGCGACTGCGGGAAGGGCCAGGGCTGGCTCGCGACGTACCGCACGTCGGTGACCCGGATGCCGACCTCCTCGGCCACCTCGCGGGCCACGGCGCCCTCGGCGGACTCCCCCGGCTCGACGAACCCGGCGAGGATGGAGAACCGGCCGGGCGGCCACACCGCCTGACGGCCCAGCACGCAGCGGTCGCCGCCGTCGTGGACCAGCATGATGACGGCCGGGTCGGTCCGCGGGAACACCTCCGCCCCGGTCTCCGGGTCGCGCTGCACCCACCCGGCCCGCTCGATGGTCGTGGCCGCACCAGACAGCGGGCTGAACCGGTTGCGCTCGTGCCACTCGACGATGCCGACCGCCTCGGCCAGCAGGCCGGCATCGAGGTCACCGAGGTCGGCACCGACCTCCCGGAGCCCCGCCCACTGGTCGACCGCACGGCCGTTGACGGTCAGCGACCGCTCGCCGCGCACCGCGGCGTAGACCACCCCGTCGGCCTCACCGAGGTAGATCGCGCCGGTCGGCATCTCCGGGCGTTCGTCGTAGACCAGCTCCGGCCCGGCCACACCCTCGTGGACAGGCACCGCACGCCGCTCGTCCACGGTGAGAACCCGCACCGGCCGCCCCTGGGCGGGGTCGGCCAGTGCCCGGGCCAGGTGGCCCCGGTCGTGCGCCGCCCGGGACAGCAGCGGCACGCTGGTCGGTGCGGACGTCATGGTGGTCGGCCACTCCGCCGTCGTCACGGGGGCCGGCCGGGCATCCGGCGGCGGGTTGTCGGCCGGCGTGCTGCCGCCGGCCGGGACGCCGGCGGTCGTGGCCGGGTCCGCAGCGGGGAGGTCGGCGGTCATGCCCCGGCCACCGGGACGGCCGCGGAGGTGACCTCGACCGGACCGAGGGCGCGCAGCGGCTCGGTGATCGTCGCGGCGTCCCCGACCACGACCGCGGTGAGCCCCGCCGGGTGCAGCCACCGGCGGGAGGCCTCGGCCACCTCGGCGACCCCGACCGTGGCGAGTGCCCGCTGGTGGTCGGCGAGCCAGTCGGCCGACAACCCGACGCCGAACAGTGCGGAGAGCGTGCTGGCCAACCCGGAGTGGGTCGCCGTCCCGAGGGCGAGGGTGCCGAGCAGGTAACGCCGCGCGCTCTCCAGCTCCGCCTCGGTCACCGGGAGCAGGGCCATCCGGCCCAGCTCGTACCAGGTCTCCAGGAGCGCCGGACCGGTCACCTCGGTGGCGACGTCGGCCTCCACGGTGAACGACGACCCACCGGCCAGGTGCTCGACGGAGCTGCGCGGGCTGTAGGTGTAGCCGCGCCGCTCGCGGATGTTCTCCACCAGCCGGGAGGAGAAGTAGCCGCCGAACACCATGCTGGCCAGCCGGACCGCGGGTAGGTCAGGATCGGTGCGGCCCGGCGCGGCACCGCCCAGCCGGATGTTGGACTGGACCGCCCCGCGGCGGTCGACGACCTCGAGCGCTCCGGGCGCCGGTGCCGACACCGGCGGGGCGGGCACCGCGGTGCCCGCTGCGGTCCAGCCGGCCAGGGCGGTGCCGACCACGTCGGCGACCTCGGTGGGGTCCAGCTCACCGACCAGCACCAGCGTGCTGCCGGCGGGCAGCACGCGTTCGCGGTGCAGCTTGCGCAGCGCGGCCGGCGTCACGGTGCCGACCTGTTCGGGGGTGGGCAGCTGCTGCGCGTAGGGGTGCGCGCCGTACCGCCGGGCGGCCAGCGCCGTGCGGGCGACCACGCCGGGCTGGGACCGGGCGATGCGGAGCCGCTCCACCACCCGGTCCCGCTCGGCCGCGACCTCACCGGTGGCGTAGGCCGGGGACTCGATCACCTCGGCCAACACGCCGAGCACGGCACGCAGGCCGGTGGGCAGCAACGTGGAGGACACGAGCAGCCGGTCGGGGTCGGCCGACACCGACAGCTCGGCGCCCTGGGCCTGGAGCAGCTGGGCCAGCTCGAGGTGGTCGTGCGCGGCGGTGCCCAGCAGGACCGCGCCGGTGAGCACGGAGCTGCGGGCCACGTGCGCGGCCGCCGTCCGGGCCGTGGCCGCAGCGAACGGGACCCGCAGCCGCAGCTCGACCAGCGGCACGCCGGGCCGAGGGACGACGATCAGTCGCAGGCCGTTGGGCAGCGTCGTCTCGTGCACCTCGGGCACCGGCTGGGGCCGGGGCTCCCCCAGCGGCGGGACGAGCGAGGACGGGGTGGCGGGGCCGCTCATGACTTCCCTCCGGTGGCACGCAGCTCGAGGACGGCGGCGGTGTCCGGGGACAGTCCGCGGGCGGCCGTCTGCACCTGGTCGGGGGTGACCCGGGCCAGTCGGGCGGCGAGCTCACCGGCGAGCTCGGCGCGGCCGTGGATCAGCTCCGCGGCCGCGAAGCCCAGGGTGCGGCCCAGGACCGAGTCGGCCTGGTGCAGCAGCTGCACCTCGACGCGGGCCTTCACCCGGCCGAGCTCCTCGCCGGAGACGCCGTCAACGGCCACCCGGTCGACCTCCTCCTGGACGGCGGTGAGCACCCGGTCGACCGGCACCTCGGCGGGGTGGTGCACCTGGGTGAGCATCAGCGTGGCGTCGCGCACGTCGAAGGGGTCACCGAACAGGCCCAGGTAGCTGCTCTGCGCGACGGCGATCCGGTCGGTGTGCAGCAGCCGGCGCTCCAGCCGGGAGGCGTCGCCCTCGCTGAGGACCTCGTTCAGCAGCACGGTGCCCAGGTAGGTGTCGAAGTCGCCGACCGGGTCGGGGACCCGCCAACCGATCGCGACGGCCGGCGCCGGGGCGAGGGCGTCCTCGACGATGCCGTACCGGCGGGTGGTCGGCGAGGGCTCGCCGGTGACCGGGACCGGCGGTGCCGGGCGTGCCGGGACGGCGTCGAACCACCGGCGGACCAGCCGTTCGGTCTCGTCCGGGTCGAGGTCACCGCCGATGCAGAGCACCGCGTTCGACGGGGCGTAGTACCGGTCGAAGAAGTCGGCGGCGTCCTCGACGGTGGAGGACTCCAGGTCCACGAAGGACCCGTAGCCGTCGTGGGTGTTGGCGAAGCTCTCGAACGCGACCGGCGGCAACTGCAGCCAGGGGAAGGCGCCGTAGGGCCGGTTGAGCACGTTGACCCGGATCTCCTCCTTCACCACGTCGATCTGGTTGCGGAGGTTCTCCTCGGTGATCGCCGGGGCGGCCATCCGGTCGGCCTCCAGGAACAGCGCTCGTTCCAGCGCCTCGGCGGGCAGCGCCTCGAAGTAGTTCGTGTAGTCCTGGTGTGTGGAGCCGTTGAACGTCCCTCCGGCGGCCTGCACCAGGCGGGCGTGCTCCATCTTCGGCACGTTCGCCGACCCCTGGAACATCATGTGCTCGAACAGGTGGGCGAAGCCCGTGCGGCCCGGTGGTTCGGACCGCATGCCGACGTCGTAGAAGACGCTCACGGCGACGACGGGGACGCTCCGGTCGGGTGCGAGGACGACCCGCAGGCCGTTCTCGAGCGAGAACCGCTCCACCGGATGCCGCAGGACCAGGTCGGCATCGACTGCTGTCACGCCACCGACCCTAATCACGGTGGCCAGACGGCCGCCGCGCGGCCTTCCCTCTCACAACACCTCGACGTCGGCGAGGACCCGGTCGATGACGCCGTACAGCTCCGCGTGCGTGTTCGGGATCGACAGGTACAGCATCGCCGGCGCCGGGCGGCCGACGTCGACGAGCAGCAGCGCGGCCCGCTCGCCGCTGGCGTCGTAGCCCGGCACGTCCCAGGTCAGGTCGAACTCCACCACCCACGCGGCGGCGCCGTCGACGGTGAGCGCCTCGGACCGGCGCACCGTGCGCTCGTTGGGCGCCGGGTAGTAGTTGCTGCGGACGCTGTCGGCGAGGGTGGTGGTCGTCGCCTCCAAACTGTCCGGGCCGGTCCAGCCGAACCCGGGGACGACCGGACCGGAGGTGCACTGGGCGATGAACGGCCCGGTGCTGTCGGGCAGGTCGTCCTGGGTGATGAAGTACTGACCCGCGACGCTGGCGGTCTCGTACTGCGGGCTGAGGTCGAACTCGTACCAGCCGTTGCCGAGGAACGGGTAGGAGATGCCGGCGGCGGGGTCGATGATCCGCACGGTGCCGGGCGGGAACGCCGGCCCTGACGCGGTCGGCGGCAGCGCGACCGGCCCGCTCTCGTCCGGATCGGGCGCCCCGCCGAGCACCGCGACGAGCGCCAGGACGACGACCACGACCAGGGCCAGCCCACTGGCCCCGATGAGCACCGCGGTGCGGCGGGAGCGGGCCGGCGGCGCCCCCGGCTCCCGGGTCTCCCCGGCGGCGGGAGCTCCGGTCGCCTCGAACGGGCTGCCGACAGCGACACCGGGCCCGGCCGCGGTGGTGACGTCGGACCACGAGCCGCCGTCCCACCAGCGGACCAGCCCGGGCGCGCCGTCGGGATCGGGGTACCAGCCGGGCGCCGCCGTCGGCTGGCCGGACGTCCGTCCGGGGGCCGCGTCGGTCACGGCGTCAGCCTAGGTCGCGATCGGCGGTGTCGACCCACCCCTGGCCGTCGTCGCCGGACCCGCAGTCGTAGACGTCGTCCAGCCGGGACAGGCTGCGGTCCTCGACCTCGACGGCGAACGCCTCTCCTGCCGCGTCCCCGGCGGCCACCGAGTACGTGGCGCAGGTGGCGCCGTCGTCGTCGGCGCTGGGGCCGCAGCGCGGCGCGCGCCGCCGCGG
>JAOPWO010000196.1 GCA_025965635.1 Modestobacter sp.
GGACCAGCAGGCCGGCGGTCTGCTGCCGCCCGGGATCGACCCGATCGACGTGGCGGACAGCCTGGCGGGCCGTTACGAGGCGTAGTGGGAAGAGGTGACCCGCGAGGAGGTGTTCCAGCCTGCGGAGCAGCGTTACCGCGTCGCCGAACGGCTCCAGCGGCTCAACGACCTGGGCTTCGACGTCGGCGAGGTGGAGCTGGTCACCTCCGCGGAGGGCGCCCGGCTGCGGGTCGACACCCGGGTCGCCGAGCCTGGGCAGAACCGCCGGGAGCTCTTCCGGCTCACCGGCCTGGAGGTGCAGGAGAACCAGGCCCGGCGGCTGCTCAACGACATCCGCACGTTCCGGGCCTGGCTGGAGCAGCGCAGCGGCCGCCCGGTCTCGGACACGGTGGCCGGTCATCGCTGGCTGGCCGAGGTCTTCCAGCCCGTCGTCGACGCGATCCCGGACAGCCTGGCCGGCCGGCTGGAGCCGGCCGAGGTCTTCCACGAGGTGCTCGAGCACCGGTGGTTCCTGTCCGAGAAGGCCGGCCGGGACGTCGGCACGACGGCGGCCACGCAGTCCTATCTCGAGACGGTGCTGCCGGCGACGCCGGAGGAGCTGACCACGCCGTCGGCCATCGCCGACCGGGTGACGGAGGGTCGGCCGGACATGCGGACCGGTCGGTAACGCAGCGGTTTCACTCCGGTTGACAGCACCTATGGGCTGGGCCAGTCTCCGAGCACCGCGGTGACGCACTGTCATCGCCTGCTGGAGGAGGCGAACGCCGGTGCACGATGCCGTCGACAGTTCGAGGATGCCGCCGGACAGGCGACGGCCCCGACGACCGCGCGCCCGCCGCGCACTGGCCGCCGGTGCGGCGACGGCCGTGCTGACCTCGGTCCTGGCCGCCTGTGGCGGGGGCGGGGACGGTGGCCCGCCGGACCTCACCTGGTACATCAATCCCGACTCCGGCGGCCAGGCCGAGATCGCCTCGCGGTGCACGGACGCAGCGGGTGGGCGTTACGCGATCACGGTCGCGCAACTGCCCCGTGAGTCGTCCGAGCAGCGCCAGCAGCTGATCCGACGGCTGGCGGCCAACGACACGTCGATCGACATCATGAGCCTCGACCCGCCCTACATCCCGGAGTTCGCCCAGGCCGGGTTCCTCGCCGACGTCCCCGACGAGGTGGAACAGCGCGTCACCCAGGACGCCGTGGAGTCCGCGATCGAGGGCTCGACGTGGAACGACGAACTGGTCGCCGTCCCGTTCTGGGCCAACACGCAGCTGCTCTGGTACCGCAAGTCCGTCGCCGAGCAGGCCGGGCTGGACATGACCCAGCCAGTCACCTGGGAGCAGATCGTGCAGGCCGCCCAGGACACCGGCACCACGCTCGGCGCCCAGGGGATCCGGGCCGAGGCGCTCACCGTGTGGGTGAACGCGCTCATCGAGTCGGCCGGTGGCTCCATCATCGAGGAGGCCACCGAGGACCCGGCCGACACCGTGCTGGGGCTGGAGTCCGAGCCTGCTGAGCGCGCTGCCGAGGTCATCGCGCTGGTCGCCGACAGCGGGGTGACCGGGCCCGCCTTCTCCACCGCCGGGGAGGACGCCAACGTCGTCGGCTTCGAGAGCGAGGATGCCGGCTTCATGGTCAACTGGCCCTTCGTCTGGGGCCGGGCCCTGTCCGCCGTCGAGGGGGGCACGCTGGACCGGTCGGTGCCCGACGACTACGGCTGGGCGGTCTACCCGCGGGTGGTCGAGGACCAGCCGGCCGCACCTCCCTACGGCGGGATCAACCTCGCTGTCGGCGCCTCCTCCCTCCACCCGGACCTCGCTTACGAGGCGATCGAGTGCATCACCACCACGGAGAACCAGGCGTACTACATGACCACCAACGGCAACCCGGCGTCGGACACCGCGGTCTACGACGACCCCGAGGTGCTGGAGGTCTTCCCGATGGCCCCGGTCATCCTCGAGTCCCTCGAGCTGGCCGCCTCCCGGCCGCAGACCGCGTACTACAGCGAGGTGTCCGGGAGCATCCAGCGGACCTACCACCCGCCGTCGTCGGTGACCCCGGGCGCGACCGGTCCCGAGGCGGCGGAGTTGATCAGGGCCGTGCTCGCCGGGGAGCAGCTGCTGTGAGCCAGCGTGCGAGTGAACCCATGAGCGTCAGCGAGGAGCCCTCATGAGCACCACGACCCTGCCCCCGACCGAGAAGACCCAACCGGTCTCCGCGCCCAAGGGCAAGATCAGCGACCGGTCGCGGGCGGAGCGGAAACTCGGCTGGCTGCTGGCCGGTCCGGCCTTCCTCGTCATGCTGTCGGTCACCGCCTATCCGATCCTGCAGGCGGTCTACGACTCGCTGTTCTCCTACCGGCTCACCGACCCGGCCAACCGGTCGTTCACCGGACTGACCAACTACTGGGTGATCCTCACCGACCAGCTGTGGTGGACCGCGATCGGCGTCACCGTGTTCATCACCGTGGTGACGGTCGCGGTCGAGCTCGTGCTGGGCTTCGGGCTGGCCCTGGTGATGACCAAGGCGCTGTCCTCCATCCGCCCGGTCATCCGGGCGGCCATCCTCATCCCGTACGCGGTGATCACCGTCGTCTCCGCCTTCGCCTGGCAGTTCGCCTTCGACATCAACACCGGGTTCGTGAACAGCTGGTTCGCCTGGCTGCCCGGCGTAGGCGCGGACACCGACTGGTTCGGTGACACCTGGACGTCGCTGCTGGTGATCTGCCTGGCGGAGATCTGGAAGACGACACCCTTCATCTCGCTGCTGTTGCTCGCCGGTCTGGCCCAGGTGCCGGAGGTGCTCCAGGAGGCGGCCAAGGTCGACGGCGCCTCGTGGTGGCAGCGGATGTGGAAGGTGACCATTCCGAACATGAAGGCGGCGATCATGGTCGCGGTGCTCTTCCGCACGCTGGACGCCTTCCGCGTCTTCGACACGATCTTCGTCATGACTGCCGGCGCCAACAACACCGAGTCGGTGTCGTTCCTGGCCTACCGGCAGACCATCGCCCGGCTCGAGATCGGGCTGGGGTCGGCGGTGTCGGTGCTGCTCTTCCTCGCCGTCGTGCTCATCGCGGTCGTGTTCATCAAGGGCTTCAAGGTCGACCTGGCCGGTACGAGGGGGGACAGCTGATGTCGCGTCGTGAGCGGACCTGGTGGCTGGTCGGCGGGGTGGTGATCGTCTTCTACTGCCTGTTCCCGATCGCCTGGATCGCCTCGTTGTCGTTCAAGGCGCCGGCCGACATCGCGAACGGCTCGTTCCTGCCGACCACGTTCTCCGGCGAGAACTACGCGACCATCCTCACCGGCAGCGCCAGTGACCTGTTCCTGCCGGCGCTGCGGAACTCCTTCGGGATCTGCCTGATCGCCACGGCGATCTCCTGCTTGCTGGCCATGTTCGCCGCCTACGCCATCGCCCGGCTGGACTTCCCCGGCAAGAAGCTGATCCTGTCCACCGCGCTGGCCGTGGCGATCTTCCCGGTCATCTCCATCGTCACGCCGCTGTTCAACGTCTGGCGGCAGATCGGGCTCTACGACACCTGGCCCGGGCTGATCATCCCGTACCTGTCCCTCACCCTCCCCATCTCCATCTGGACCATGTCCGCCTTCTTCCGGGAGATCCCCTGGGAGATGGAGCAGGCCGCCCAGGTCGACGGGGCCACCACCTGGCAGGCGTTCCGCAAGGTGATCGTGCCGCTGGCGGCACCAGGCGTGTTCACCACGGCGATCATCGCCTTCTTCATCGCCTGGAACGACTTCGTCTACGGCATCTCGCTGACTTCCACGTCGGCGTCGCGTCCGGTGCCCGCGGCGCTGGGTCTGTTCTCCGGGGCATCCCAGTTCGAGGATCCGACCGGGGCCATCGCCGCCGCGGCGTTGATCGTCACCGTCCCGGTCGTGCTCCTCGTCCTGCTGTTCCAGCGGCGCATCGTGGCCGGCCTGACCAACGGCGCCGTCAAGGGCTGACCCGCCCCCCACCACCTGATCTGCGAGGAGAACGAGCTCTCATGGCCTCGATCGAGATGAAGAACATCGTCAAGCAGTACGGGGACGGGTTCCCGGCGGTGAACGACGTGAGCCTGGACATCGCCGAAGGGGAGTTCATGATCCTCGTCGGTCCCTCCGGCTGCGGGAAGTCGACCCTGCTGCGGATGATCGTCGGGCTGGAGGACATCACCAGCGGAGACATGATCATCGGCGGCACCCGGGTCAACGACAAGGCGCCGCGGGAACGCAACCTGTCGATGGTCTTCCAGAACTACGCCCTGTACCCGCACCTGACCGTCTACGAGAACATCGCCTTCCCGCTGAGGCTGGCGAAGACGCCGGACGACGAGGTCCGTCGTCGGGTGACCGAGGCAGCCGACGTGCTGGAGCTGCACGAGCACCTGGAGCGCAAGCCCGCCAACCTCTCCGGTGGGCAGCGCCAGCGGGTCGCCATGGGCCGAGCCATCGTGCGGCAGGCCGAGGCGTTCCTCTTCGACGAGCCGCTGTCCAACCTCGACGCCAAGCTGCGTGGGCAGATGCGCACCGAGATCTCGCGGCTGCAGCGCCGGCTGGGGATCACCACCGTCTACGTCACGCACGACCAGACCGAGGCGATGACCCTCGGGGACCGGGTCTGCGTGCTGCGGAAGGGCAAGATCCAGCAGGTCGCCTCGCCGCGGGAGCTCTACGAGCAGCCGGTCAACCTCTTCGTCGCCGGCTTCATCGGTTCGCCGCCGATGAACTTCCTGCCGGCCGGGGTGGCCGGCGACGTCCTCACCACGCCGTTCGGGGACATCGAGCTCGACGAGCGGCGGGCGGCGGCCGTCCGCGGCAAGGACCTGCTCATGGTCGGCATCCGGCCGGAGTACTTCGAGGACGCCTCGCTGGTCGACGAGGCCAAGCTGCCGCTGGGCTCGATCTTCCGTGCCCGGGTCGACGTCACCGAGTGGCTCGGCGACTCCCAGTTCGCCTACATCCCCTATGAGGCTCCCGACGCGATCCGGAACCAGCTGCGGGACCTGTCCCGCGAGTTGGACGCCGAGGAGCTGCGCACCCAGGCCATCGTGTCGATCGACTCCACCAGCCGGATCCGCGAGGGCCGGGAGGCCGACTTCTGGCTCGACAGCCGCAAGGTGCACGTGTTCGACCCGCAGACCGGCGAGAACCTGACCCGCGACGCCGAGGCCGGGGCCGCACTCACCCGGATGGCGGCCGAGGACCGGGTCGAGCAGGTCGAAGAGGCGAAGTCGCGGGGCGGCAGCAGCGGCCTCGGGGCGGCCTGACCCCCGGACGGTCAGCCCGGCCTTCCGGCCCCGGGCGTCGATGCCGACACCCGGGGCCGGTTCCGCTGGGGGCCAGCCCGTCGACCCGCGAGGGGATCCCGCTGTGACCTCCGCCGAGCTGGCGCACCCGTGGTGGCGCACCGCCGTCGTCTACGAGGTGTACCTGCGGAGCTTCGCCGACTCCGATGGGGACGGCATCGGGGACATCGGGGGGCTGCGTGCCCGGCTGCCGTACCTGGCCGAGCTCGGGGTGGACGCGCTGTGGATCACGCCGTGGTACCCGTCCCCGATGGCGGACGGGGGCTACGACGTGAGTGACTACTGCGGCATCGACCCCCGGTTCGGCACCCTCGACGACGCGGACGCGCTCATCGAGGACGCCCACCGGCTCGGGCTGCGGATCATCACCGACCTGGTGCCCAACCACACGTCCGAGCAGCACCCGTGGTTCGCCGCCGCACGTGCCGCCGGGCCCGGGTCGCCGGAGCGGGCGCGGTACTTCTTCCGCGACGGCAGGGCGGGTGGGGAGCAACCGCCCAACGACTGGATCAGCGCTTTCGGCGGACCGGCGTGGACCCGGGTGGTGGGACCCGATGGCATCGCGGAGCAGTGGTACCTGCACACCTTCGCGCCGGAGCAGCCCGACCTCGACTGGGACCACGAGGGCGTCCGGCGCGACTTCGACGCGATCATCCGGTTCTGGCTGGACCGCGGCGTCGACGGCCTGCGCATCGACGCCGTCCCGGCGATGGCGAAGGTGCCGGGCCTGCCGGATGCGGGGCACGCGCCCGGGGCACTGTTCGAGTCCAGCTCCTGGGTCGACAGTCCGCACTGGGACGTCGACTCCCTCCACGACGTGCTGCGGCGCTGGCGCAGGATCGGGGACGCGTACCCGGGGGACAGGGTCTTCGTGACCGAGGCCGTGGTCAACGGCCCGGAGCGGCTGAGCCGCTACGTGCGTCCCGACGAGATGCACACGACCTTCAACTTCGACTACCTCACGTGCGCGTGGGGGCCGGCGGACCTCCGCCGGGTGGTCGAGGAGACGCTGACTGCCATGGAGCCGGTGGGGGCGCCGGCCACCTGGGTGCTGTCGAGCCATGACGAGACGCGGCACGTGACACGCTTCGGCCGTGCCGACAGCCGGGCCGCGACCATGGGCTTCGACATGGCGGCGGCCCCGGCTGATCCGGCGCTCGGGCTCCGGCGGGCCCGGGCTGCGGCGCTCCTCACCCTGGCGCTGCCCGGTGGGACCTATCTCTACCAGGGCGAGGAGCTCGGCCTCCCCGAGGTGGAGGACCTCCCGGAGGAAGTCCTCCAGGACCCCACCTGGGAGCGATCCGGGCACACCGCGCGCGGGCGTGACGGCTGCCGGGTGCCGTTGCCCTGGTCGGGGTCGGCGCCCCCCTTCGGGTTCACCGCCGACCGCGTCAGGCCGTGGCTACCCCAACCGGCTGAGTGGGCGGCGCTGACCGCGGAGGTCCAGCGGGCCGACGAGGGCTCGACGATGTCGCTGTACCGAGCGGCGTTGCGCATCCGCCGGTCGACCGCGGCCCTGCGTGACGCCCCGTTGACCTGGGTCGACGCTGGGGCCGGGGTGCTGGCCTTCGAGCGCGGGCCGTCGTTCCGGTGCCTGGTCAACTTCGGTCCGGCGCCCGTGCCGCTGCCCGCGGACGGGTCTCTGCTGCTGGCGAGCGGGCCGTGCGACGGCGACCTGCCGGCCGACACCGCTGCCTGGGTGCAGCGGCAGGAATGAGCCCGGTGGTGGCGCGGTGGCTGCCGGGGCCACGCACCTGGGACGATGGGGACGACAGCGTTCCCGGGACGAGCTCACCGCCGCCGGCGGAGCGCGCACCGGACCAGGAGGAGCCATGCCCAACCCGTTCGTGAAGCTGTGGAAGTACCTGACCGCCTCGGCCAACCAGCAGATCGACCAGCGAGCCGACCCCAAGGTGCAGATCCAGCAGGCGATCGAGTCCGAGCAGCAGCGTCACCAGTCGCTGGCCAACCAGGCCGCCGCCGTGCTGGGCAACCAGAGGCAGCTGGAGATGCGGCTGAACAGGCAGCTCGGTGAGGTCGAGCAGCTGCAGGCCTCCGCCCGCCAGGCGCTCGTGCTCGCCGACCAGACCCGGTCCTCCGGCGACGTCGCGAAGGCCAGCGAGTACGAGAACGCCGCCCAGGCGTTCGCCACCCAGCTGGTCGCCGCCGAGCAGTCGATGGAGGACCTCAAGCGCAGCCACGACGAGGCGCTGCAGGCCGCCGAGCAGGCCAAGGGCGCGGTCGAGCAGAGCCGGATGCGGTTGCAGACCACGCTGGCCGAGCGCAGCAAGCTGCTCTCCCAGCTGGAGCAGGCCAAGATGCAGGAGCAGGTCTCCGCGTCGCTGCGGTCGGTCAACGAGCTGTCCGCGCCGGGCAACACGCCCAGCCTGACCGACGTGCGCGACAAGATCGAGGCCCGGTACGCCAACGCGCTGGGGCAGGCCGAGCTGGCCCAGACCTCGGTCGAAGGCCGGATGCTCGAGGTGCAGAAGGCCACCCTGGACGTGGCCGGCGCCTCGCGGTTGCAGCAGATCCGCTCCGGGATGTCCGGCGGCACCGCCGCGATCCCCGGCACCCCGGCGACCCAGGCGATCGGCCCGGGTCAGGAGGCCGCCCAGCCGGCTCAGTCCACCCCGCAGGCGCAGCCGGCCGAACGCCCGGAGCAGTAGGAGGACCACCCTCCTCCTGGAGGGGGCCGGATCCGGAGTCCGTCGTCCGCCGGCACGGCGGGGCTCCCGGGTCAGTACCTGCTTGCCGCCGACTGCGGTCGGCCGGGCTCACCGGTGCGGGCCGCCGGGTCGACGGGGCTGCGGGCGGCCTGGCAGGTCGGGCACCACCAGGTGACCCGCTCCTGCAGGTCCGGGCCCTGGTCACCGAGCAGGATGGGGGTCCGGCACCGCCGGCACGGTCGGCCCTTGCGGCCGGCCACCCAGTGGTCCTCGCCGCGGCGGGTGCTGCCGGTGGTGCTCTGCTCGGGATGGTGCTTGTTGGCCAGCATCAGGGTGCGCGCCCGCTCGACCAGGCCGGCCAGGTCGGGCACGTCGGCGACCCGCACCCAGGGGTGCACGCCGGCGAGGAAGAGCGTCTCGACCTTGTAGAGGTTGCCGATGCCGGCGAGGTTGCGCTGGTCGAGGATCGCGACGCCGATCTGCTCGTCCGGGTGGCTGCGCAGCCGCCGCAGCGCCTCCTCGAGGTCCCACTCCGGGCCCAGCACGTCCGGGCCGAGGTGCCCGACCAGCTCTGCCTCGTCCGCGGTGCGCACCAGCCGGACATCGTGCAGCCGGTAGCCGACGCACTCCCACTCGTCGGTGGCCAGCACCGCGCGGACGTCGTACGCCGGGCCGCCCCGCCACCTCGTGCCCGGACGGTAGACGTGCCAGCTGCCGTCCATCCGGTAGTGCGTGCGCAGCGTGCGGCCGTCCCCGAGCCGGATGAGCATGTGCTTGCCGCGAGGCACCACCTCGGTGACGGTCGCCCCGGCCAGGTCGACGTCGGCGAGCTGTGGCAGTCGCAGTTCGCCGCGGCGCAGGGTGGCGCCGGCCAGCGCTGCGTGCATCCGCTGGGCGGCCAGCCAGACGGTGTCTCCTTCGGGCACGGTGACCATGATCCCCGGTTCCGGCGGCGGCCGCCGGTCAGCGGGCGTCCCCGGCGTTGACTCTCCTCGCCTCCGTACCCGGGGCTGTGGCGAGGGCTACATCGGGGAAGAGGGCCCGGCCCCCCGGCGCTGGACCACCCCGTGAGCGTTGCGACCCGTCTGCGGACCCTGGCCCCTACCCGGTTGACCGGGACCTCGGCCGGCCGGTCGGCAGTCGCCGACCAGCCGGTGACCGTGACGGCGGCCCGCGTGGTGCGGCCCGAGCAGCGACCGGAGTTCGAGCAGTGGGCCGCCGAGGTCCAGCAGGTGGTCGCCGGGTTCCCGGGGCACCTGGGGTGCACGCTGCTGCACCCGGGGCTCGGCAGCGACGAGTACCACCTGGTCTACCGGTTCCGCGACTCCGAGGCGCTGTCCTTCTGGGAGCGGTCCGCCGAACGGCACGCCGCCCTCGAGCGGGTGCACGGCCTCATCGAGGACGAACGCTACGCCCGGGCCGTGGGCCTGCAGAGCTTCTTCGCGGTACCGCCGCGGCCGGGGCCCCCGTGGCGTAGCTGGGTGCTGACCGTGGCAGTGGTCCTGCTGCTCACGTCCACCTTCCAGCTGGCCGCGGTCCCGTTCGTCGGGAACTGGCCCTGGCCGCTGCGGCTGCTGCTGTCGGCCGTGTACGTGGTCAGCGCCCTGCGGGTGCTCATGCCACGGCTCAGCCGCTGGCTGGGCCCCTGGCTGCAGGGGCGCCCACGCAGCTGACCCCGGCGGGTCTGCTCAACGGCGCAGCCGCAGCCCCCGCGGGGTTGCGGCGAACCCGGCAGCCTGGAGGGCCGAGGACAGCGGGCCGACCTCGTGCACCGAGGCACCGTCGGCCTTCTGCACCGTCATCCGCCCCAGCGCGCCGG
The DNA here is from genome assembly GCA_025965635.1 of Modestobacter sp. Lineage (GTDB taxonomy): Bacteria > Actinomycetota > Actinomycetes > Mycobacteriales > Geodermatophilaceae > Modestobacter. The sequence continues at coordinate 9,791 of JAOPWO010000196.1, forward strand.
ACGCTGCGGCACCGGACAGTGCCGTGGCCGCCTCCTTGAGCGCCGTCTCCTCATCGGTCCAGGACAGCAGTGTCTTCCCGCCCCGCTCGACGTAGAGCACCAGTTCGCCGTCGACCAGCACCACCAGCGCGCCGGCCTTGCGGCCGGCCCGGTGCCCGGTGGACTTCTTCCGCCCGCTGCCCTCGCCGACGTCGACCCCCGGCGCCGCAGTGACCTCACCGTCCTCGGCCGCGCCGACAGCGCGCTCGGGCCAGGGCAGCGCCGCGCCGTAGACGTTGGCGGGGTCGGTGGCCGCCAGCACGACGGCTCCACCCGGCACCCGGTCCGGGGTGGCGAAGCTGCGCAGTCGGTCGACCGACCCCGGGGTGCCGAACTGGGCGGCGCCCAGGCCCTCGACGAAGTAGCCCCGCCGGGCGCGACCGTTCTCCTCGAACGCCCGCAGCACGGGGTACACCGCAGAGAAGCCGCCGGGGAGCTGCTCGGCCATCACGGCTCCGCGGGTGAGCACGCCGTGCCGCTCCAGGAGCGACTCCGCGCGCGCCGTCGTCCGCTTGGTGCCGTTGGGCTCCAGCTCGGGGAGCCGGGACCACCGCCCGGCCACCGTGGGCGGACCGGTGCGGCTGGGCATCGCCGGGCGGCCCACCCGCGTGCGGCCGTACCGTGACCGGTCGAGCCGGGCCCGGGGCGCGGCGGGCGCCTTCCGGTGGGTCCCACCGCCGGACAGCCGGGTGCGGAGCGGAGCGAGGGTGTCGTTGGTCAGCGCGCCGGCCCACACGAGGTCCCACAGGACGTCGGTGAGCGCCTGGTCGTCGGTCGAGTTCACCCGGTCCGACAGCGACCGGAAGAACAGGGCGCGGCCGCCGTCGAGCTCGTCGAGCAGCAGCGAGGCGACGCCGCCCTCCTCGACCGTGCCGCTGGGCTGCTCGGGCAGCAGCAACGGAGCGAGGTCGGCGGGCACCAGGGTGACCCAGCCGTCGCCGCCGGACAGGCTGCCGGCCCCTGCCCACAGCACCTCGCCGGCGCTGGTCAGCTCGTCCAGCATCGCGGGGGAGTAGCCCTGGACCCGGGACGGCAGCACCAGCGATTCCAGTGCCGAGGCCGGTACGAGCGCCCCGGCCAGCTGCTCGACCACCGCGAGCACGCCGTCGACCCCGCGTAGCCGGCTGCCCACCGACTGCCAGGACGACGTGAAGCGAGCCAGCGTGCCGACCGGCACTGGTTCGACCTCCTGGCGCAGCTTGGCGAGGCTGCGCCGACGGATGGCGCGCAGCACCTCGGCGTCGCACCATTCCTGGCCGGTGCCGCCGGGCCGGAACTCGCCGCTGACCAGCCGGCCGGTGCCCACCAGCCGCTGCACCGTCGCCGTCACCACGGCGACCCCGAGGCCCAGCCGGCCGGCGGCCTCCCCGGGCACGAACGGCCCGTGGGTGCGCGCGTAGCGGCCCACCAGGTCACCCAGCGGGTCGGCCACCGGCTCGGTGAACACCTCGGGCACCCCGACCGGCAGGGCGGTGCCCAGCGCGTCGCGGAGCCGGCCGGCGTCCTCGATGGCGACGTACCGCAGCTCGCCGGCGATCCGGACCTGCAGCGCCCGCCGGGCCGCGACCAGCTCCTCCAGCCAGGCGGCCGGTGCGCCGCGCACCCCGGCCTCGGCGACGGTCAGGTCACCGACCATCCGCAGCAGGTCGGCGGTGGCGTCGACGTCGCGGGGGTGCCGGTCGAGGGGCAGCCGCTGCAGCTCGGACTCGATCTCGGCGAGGGCATCGGAGTCGAGCAGCTCGCGCAGCTCGGAGCGGCCGAGCAGCTCGGCGAGCAGGCCGGTGTCGAGGGCCAGCGCCTGCGCCCGGCGTTCGGCCAGCGGGGCGTCGCCCTCGTAGATGAACTGCCCGACGTAGCCGAACAGCAACGACTGGGCGAACGGGGAGGCGGTCTGGGTCTGCACGTCGACCAGCCGCACCCGGCGGGCGCGCACGTCGGCCATCAGCTCGACCAGCCCGGGCACGTCGTAGACGTCCTGCAGCACCTCACGGACCGCCTCGAGGGTGATCGGGAAGGCGGAGAACTCGCCGGCCACCGAGAGCAGCTGGGCGGCCCGCTGCCGCTGCTGCCACAGCGGGGTGCGGCGGCGCGGGTCGCGCCGGGGGAGCAGCAGCGCCCGCGCCGCGCACTCGCGGAACCGGCTGGCGAACAGCGCCGAGTTGCCCACCTCGGCGGTGACCTCCCGCTCGACGTCGTCGGGGTCGAGCAGCGCCAGGTCGGCCTCGGGCACCTCGCCGGTGGTGTCGGGCAGCCGGAGCACGATGCCGTCGTCGGAGTGCATGGAGGCGAC
>JAOPWO010000197.1 GCA_025965635.1 Modestobacter sp.
TCCGGTGGGCCGAGGGGTGGCAGGCTCTCGCTGGACTCGGCCGACGTCGGCGCTGCGCTGGGGAGGGTGTCGTTGGCCGGCTGCTTGCCCGAGCACCCGGTCAGCACCGCGCCCACCACCAGCGCTCCGGCAGCCACCCGCGCCAGCCGCATTCGTCGTCCTCCCTCGTCCCCGTCCGTACCGGAGAACGGAGAGTACGCAGCTCAGCGGCCGTGCGGCTCCGCGCGCAGCACCACCTGTGGATGCTTGTGCTCTGCGCGGCACTGGGGGACGCGGAGCACGAGATCTCCGCACGGGCTCAGCGCGCCGCGTAGACCGTCAACTGCTCCCGCTTGCGGAACAGGAACTCCGTCGTCGTCTCGCCGGTCTCGCCGTCGTACGCCACCTGCTGCGCCCCCGACAGCACCCGCACCCGCAGCTCCCGCGTCTGGAACCCGCCATAGCTCCGGCTGTGCTCGCCCATCCCGAGCAGCGTCGCCAGCACCGCCCGGGAGCGGCCGAACCGCAGGTCGGCGCGCAGGTACTGCACGTCGAGCAGGCCGTCCTCCAGCCGAGGCCGCCACGCCGGCGCCAGCCCCCGCGGCACGTAGCAGCCGTTGCCCACGAACAGGATCCACGCGGAGATCCGCCGTCCGTTGACGTCCATCTCCACCGGCGACCCGGTTCGCAGCACCTGCGCGGCCGCCACCGTCAGTGCCACCCACTTGCCCAGCCGGCCCGACAGCCGGTCCCGACGCGCCACCATCTCCGGATAGCTGCCGATGCTCGCCGTGTTCAGGAACGGTGTCCCGTTCACCTCGGCGACGTCCACCCGCACCGCGTACCCGTGCACCACCGCCTCGACCGCCTCCGGCGGCGTCGCCACCCCGACGTCCCGGGCGAAGTGGTTGAGCGTGCCGGCCGGGATCACCGCCAGCGGCAGTCCGCGCTCCAGGGCGACCGCCGCGGCCGCCGCGACGCTGCCGTCCCCGCCGGCCACCCCCAGCGCCCGCGCCCGCCCTGACGACGCCGCCTCGCCCAGCAGTGCTGCCACCCCGGCCTCCGCCGAGATCTCCAGCACCTCCGCGCGCGGCAGCAACTCGGCGATGTCGGCGGCCGGGTCGTAGTCCTCCCGGCCCGACCGCGGGTTCACCGCGATCACCAGCCCCTCGCCCTCGGGTAGCGCCGGCGCCTCGAACGACGTCCGCACCCGGGCCGGCGCCGTCGGCCGCACCCGCCACCAATGCTGGGTCGCCAGCGCCACCGACGTCCCGACCGCCATCCCGGCGACGACGTCCCCCGGGTAGTGCACGCCCACGTGCACCCGCGAGTAGCCGACGCCCAGCGCCAGCGGCGCGACGAGCGCCCCGGTCACGGGGCTCTCCAGGGCCAGTCCGGTCACGAACGCGGCCGCCGACGCGGAGTGCCCGCTGGGGAACGACAGCGTGCTCGGCGACCGGCGCAGCGCCCGGGAGCTCGCCACCACGGCCAGGTCCGGCCGCACCCGGCCGAACACCCGCTTGAGGACGACGTTCACCAGCGCGCTCGACACCGCCAGCGATCCGACGCCCCGCACCGCGCCCCGACGAACCGTCCCCCGCTGCAGCCCGAGCACCCCGCCGATCAGCAGCCACAGCTTCCCGTGGTCGGCGGCGGTCGACAGCCGGCGCAACCAGCGGTCCAGCGGCGTGGTCGGCAGCCGGCCGACGCGCGCGAGCAGCAGCGCGTCCCACCGACGGGGAGAGGGCACGAGCGGACGCTAACCGGAGTGGGTCCGTGCCGGCGACCGGCGCGGCCTCACTCCAGCCGGACGGGGGTCAGGCCCGCTGGCGGGCCCGGTACGCGGCCACCGTGGAGCGGCTCGCGCAGGTGTTGGAGCAGTAACGGCGGCTGGCGTTGCGGGAAGTGTCGACGTAGACGTTCCCGCAGCCGTCCGCGGAGCACACGCCCAGCCGCTGCCAGCCGTGCTGCACCACCACCTGCGCCAGCCCCATCGCCACCGTCGTCGTCAGCTGCTCCAGGGCGCCGGCGTCCGGGTGGGCGTGGTGCAGGTGCAGTTCACCGTCGTGGTCGGTGGCGTAGGGCCGCGGGTTGGCGAGGGCGAGGAGGGCGTTGAGCCGGTCGCGCACCTCGTTCTCGTGCTCAGCCAGTGCCACGCCCCGGACCAGTTCGGCGATCTGCCCGACCTGGGTCACGTCGTCATCGGACAACGCGACGGCCGGCCCTCCGGTGAACCACTCGGCGTGGGCATCGAGGAAGGCGGGTGCCCAGCCGGCAGCTGCGCGGTCGACGTTGGCCAGGTCGATGGCCAGTTCCACCGCTGTCGACCCGTAGGTGTCGTAATTCATTTGACTCCCTACTCATGTGTCCGTAAGGTCCGGGAACATGTAGGGGATCAACTGCTATTGACCCCCTACAATTCCCGTTCGGTCAGCCTGAAGCGAGTTCGTCATGCGTTCGTACCTCACCGTGTGGCGGTTGCCGTCCGCCCCGGTGCTCCTGCTCGCCGGCTTCGCCGGTCGCCTGCCGTCCGCCATGGTCCCGCTCGCGCTGCTGCTCATGGTGCAGCAGCGCACCGGTTCCTACGCCATCGCTGGTGCCGTGGCGGCCACGATCGGCCTCGCGACCGCGTTCACCGCGCCCGTGCTCGGCCGGATGGCCGACCGGCGCGGCCCGCGCGCCATCCTGTTCACCCAGGCCGCCGCCTACCCGGTGCTGCTCACCGCCCTGCTCACCGTCGTCCTCGTCGGCGTGCCCACGCCCGCGCTGCTGGCCGTCGCGGCGGTCGCCGGGGTGAGCACGCCGCTGGTGTCGGGCACGGTCCGCGCCCTCTGGTCGCGGGTCGACCCGCAGGTGCGCCCCACCGCCTACGCCCTGGACGCCACCGCCACCGAGCTCGTCTTCGTCGCCGGTCCCACCGCGGTCGCCGCGCTGACCCTCGCCGCCGGCCCGGGGGTCGCCGTCGGCGTCGCCGCCGTCCTCGGCATGGTCGGGGCGCTCGGCATCGCGACCAGCGCTCCGATGCGCGCCTGGGCGCCGGTGGTGTCACCCGCCCGCCGGGTGTTCGCCACCGTCGCGACCCCCGGCATGCCGCGGGTGCTGCTCAGCGGCTCCGCGCTGATGCTCGGCTTCGGCGCGCTCGAGGTCGCCGTCCCGGCCTTCGCCGACGCCGCCGGATCGCCGGGGATGTCCGGTGTCCTGCTCGCGGTGTGGTCGCTGGGCTCGGCGGCCGGGGGTCTGTGGTTCGGCACCCGGATGGTCGGCATGCCCCTGCCCCGGCAGTACCGGTGGCTCCTGCTGGGCGTGACCACGGGACTGGCGCCGCTGGCCGCCGTGCAGAGCACCTGGGTGCTCGGCGTCCTGCTGTTCCTGGGCGGGACGGTGATAGCCCCGACGCTGACCGTGCAGAACTCGCTGGTCGGAGCCCTGGCCCCCGCCTCGGCCACCACCGAGGCCTTCACCTGGCTGTCGACCGTCGCGTTCGGCGCCTCGGCGGTCGGTGTCGCAGTGGGCGGTGCGTTCGTCGAGACCTCCGCCGGCGTCTCCGGCGCCCTGGTCATGGCCACCGTCGCGGCCGGGCTGGCCGTCGTCGTCACCCTCGTGCCGGGCCGCCGGACGCCCGTCCCGACCGCGCCCCGGCGCGACGCCGTCCCGGCCTGACGCGCGCGCGTCGGCTCCCGGCGGGTGGACCCCCCGTTGGGAGCCGACGCGGACCGCTGGTAACCTTCGTCCTCGGTGGTGCCGGGGAAACTCGGTCCCCGGGAGGCTTCGCCTAGTCCGGTCTATGGCGCCGCACTGCTAATGCGGTTTGGGTTAATCCCCATCCCGGGTTCAAATCCCGGAGCCTCCGCGCGACAACTGAACACGCAGCACCGGGCGCCCGTAGCTCAACGGATAGAGCATCTGACTACGGATCAGAAGGTTAGGGGTTCGAATCCCTTCGGGCGC
>JAOPWO010000201.1 GCA_025965635.1 Modestobacter sp.
CGGGACGGGTCGCCGCCGGCCGCGGGGGGCGCGCTGTGGTCGCGGTGGCCGGTGCGGGAGCGCTCCGCGGTGCCCGGCCGGTTCGAGCAACCGGCGGCGCGGATCGCGGTCCCGGGCGCGCCGGACGTGGAGGTGACCGCGGTGCACACGGACCCGCCGTCGACCTCGCCGCGGTCGGTGCGGCAGTGGACGGCCGACCTGGCCGACCTGCCGGGACCAGACCCCGGGGTGCTGCGCGTGCTGGCCGGTGACTTCAACGCGACGCTGGACCATGCAGCCCTGCGCCGGCTGGTCGGCACCGGCTACCGGGATGCGGCGCTGGCCGTGGGGCAGGGGCTGCGGGCCACCTGGACGCCGTTGCGGTCGCCGCAGCCACGGCTGACGTTGGACCACGTCCTCGTCGACCCGCGACTGGGCGTGGCGTCGGTGACCCTGGTACCGGTGCCGGGCAGCGACCACCGGGCGCTCATCGCCGAGCTGGAGCTGCCCCAGCGGACCGGCTGAGGCTCTCGAGGAGAGGAGATCCCCGGGCGGCGGGTTCCGCACCACCGCCGCCCGGGCGCCTGCGCACTGCCCCGTCTGCTCCCGTCCTGCACATGAAGTCTGTGACGATCCTGTGAGGACCGGGCAGGACGGCGCGGTCTGACTCTGCGGTGGACGAGCGTGACGACGAGCGACAGCTCCGCCCCGTCAGCCCACGCGCACGGCCTCCATGCCGACCACGGCGACCACGTCGCCGCGGTGCAACTGCCGCCCGCGGCGCTCCTCGGGCTCCCCGTTCACCGTGACGTCGCCACCGGCCAGCACGTCCTTGACCTGGGCGCCGGTGGGTACGGCGTCGACGAGCTTCAGCAGCTGGCCGAGCCGGATGGTGTCCTCGCCGGGTCGGATCTCGATGGTGCGCACCGACCGATCCTCCCTGATCGCCACCGCTCCCGTGCGGTCAGCGGTACAGCTCGTCACCCACCGACACCGTGCCCGCCCTGCTGACCAGCGCGCCGACGGCCAGCATGCCGTCCCGTTCGCGGTGCACCGTCTTGAACACCCCGGTGTCCCGGCCGATGCCGCCGGCCTGCGGGCGGGTGACCAGAACGCACCGCGGGACGCGCTGGACGACGTCGAGCTCCGCCGTCCCCAGCCGGGCGGCGGAGCCCACCCAGGCGTCCTCGCCGGCGCCGTCCAGCACCACGTTGGCCCGGAACCGCCGCCGGTCCCAGCCGCCCAGCGTCCCGGTGGACACCAGGGTCACCCGCGCGTCCACGTTGTCGTGGAACGCCCCGTCCGCCCCGCAGAACGGGTTCCAGGTCGTCTCGTCCTCCGGGTCGTCGGGGTTCTCGTAGCGGCGGTCGCCGGTCGCCTCGGCAGCGGAGCGCAGCGTGATCCGCCGGCCGGCCCAGGCCGACAGCACGGCGTCGTCCCGCGTGACCGTCCCGTCGGGCAGGACCACCTCGGCACCGCCGTCGGCGTCCAGCCGGCCCGCGGCGAACAGCAGCTCCGGCACGCGCCGAGCGGTCAGCCCGAAGCCGGTGTCCAGGTCGAACAGCGCCCAGCTCCGGTCGCCGGCGAGCCCCTCCGGGCCCACCGGCGCGGTCTCCAGTCGCTCCCCCTGCAGCGACTTCACCGGGAAGCGCCACAGCTCACGGACGCGGAGCGCGCCGCTCACGGCCGCGATCCGCCGTCTCCCGGGGTCCAGCGCAGCGTCCAGCTGCCCGCCCAGGTGCCGCCGGGCGGGAGGACGACGAGGTCGGCCCCGTCGGCCAGCGCGTTCGGCGGGCACGTCATCGGTTCGACGGCCAGGCTCCGCCGCCGCTGGCCGTCGGGCAGCGTGTCGCCCGTGTAGACCTGCAACCACGGCCAGGCGGCGTCGACCGCGAGCTGCAGCTCACCGGCCGGCCCGCGCAACCGGACGCGGGCCCAGCCGTCGTCGTCGCGCACCAGGTCGGTCACCGCGTCGTCCAGGGTGGAGTCCCCGATCCGGCCGACGGCACCATCGAACGCCCGCCGGGTGCCGGTCGGCAGACCGCCTTCCAGGTCCAGGGCGGTGCGGGCCGGCACCGTCAGCTCGGCGTCGCCGATGCCGCCGTCCTCCCCGCCGCCCACGTGCAGGTAGGGGTGCAGGCCGACCCCGAACGGCGCGTCGTCGTCCCCGGCGTTGCGCACCCGGACGGTGACGGTGAGCTGGTCGGGGGCGAGCTCGTAGTCGATCGCGGCCGCCAGGCGGAAGGGGTAGCCGGCCCGGGGTTCGAGCACCGTGCCGACCGTGACGCCGCCCGAACGGGTGTCCAGCACGCTCCACGGCTGGGCCGACAGCAACCCGTGGACGGCGTTGGGTGATGCCGGGCTGACCACCTCGAGCTGCAGGTCCCGCCCGCGCCAGTGCCAGGCACCGCCGCGCAGGCGGTTGGGCCAGGGCAGCAGGACGCCACCGCGCCGGCCGGCCGGCACCGTGCCGGCGGGGTAGCCGTCGAGCACGTCCCAACCACCCACGACGAGCCGGCGGAGCCCGCCGCCACGCAGGTCGACCGCCAGCCGGGCGTCCCCGCGCT
>JAOPWO010000238.1 GCA_025965635.1 Modestobacter sp.
GCTCGGTCCACTCCGCCAGGGGCCAGATCCGTGTCGCCGCCACGCGCATCTACGTGCACGGGTCGCACCACGCCGACTTCGTCGAGCGGTTCACCGCGGCGGCCGACCGGCTCGTGGCCGGCGACGGCCAGCGACACCGAGTTCGGCCTGGCCGCGTCGGTCGGGAGCACCGACCGCGGGCACGCGCTCGGGGTCGCCCGTCAGGTGCAGCCCGGGACGGTGTTCCTCAACGTGCACCGCTACGGCGCCTCCGACGTCTCCGGCTTCCCGGGCCCCGACGACCGGTGGGGAGGGCCGGGCTGCCTGTACGGGGAGCCCCGCTCAGTGCCGTCGGTGCACCAGTGCGATCACCCGGGCCAGCGCCTCGGCGACCTCGGTGGTGGTCAGCGTCGGGCCGAACGTCTCCTCCTGCACCGCGGCCGAGGACTCCGGCACGTCCAGCAGCACGGTCGGGGCGACGTAGCCGCCGCAGCCGGTGCCGCCGGACGCCACCCGCCACCCGGGAGGTCGCCCGCCGGTAGCCTCGGGTGGCGGTCCGGTCAGCTCTCCCCCCGGGCGATCCGGCCGGCCCAGGACAGGTCCGCCTTGCCGACCGGGGAGCGGTGCACCTCGTCGACGAACACGACCTCGCGCGGGCGCTTGTAGTCGGCCAGTTCCGCCCCGACCGCGGCCCGGACGTCCTCCGCGGTGAGCGTGTGCCCGGGCGTGACTGCGACGACGGCGGTGATCCGCTGGCCGAAGCGCTCGTCGGGCACGCCGATCACGATGGCGTCGCGCACCGCCGGGTGGCGCAGCACCACCTGCTCCACCTCCTCCGGCAGGACCTTCTCGCCGCCGGTGGTGATGACCCGGCTGCCGCGGCCCTGGAAGACCAGCGTGCCGTCGGCCTCCAGCGTGGCCAGGTCGCCGGGCACCGAGTACCGCACGCCGTCCACGTCGCGGAAGGTGGTGCCGCTGGCCGCCGGGTCGCCGGTGTAGTGCACCTCGGGTGGTGCCGGTGCGGCCAGCACGCCCAGCTCGCCCGACCCGGGGACGACGTCACGCCCGGCGGCGTCGAGCAGCCGGGCGCGGGGTGCCAGCACGAACCGGGACGTCGGGGCCACGTCACCGCGCCGGGTCTGCGACATCGCGTACGGGCCGCCCTCCGAGGCGACGATGACGTCGGTGATGTCGGCGTCGACGTGCCGCAGCAGCCCGGCCTTCACCTCCGCGCTGAACACCGCCCCGACCGAGGTGAGCCGGCGCAGGCTGACCAGGTCGTAGGGCCGGCCGGCGTCCGCGGCGGCGTCCAGCGCGGTGAGCAGCGGGCGGCCGAAGACGTCGCCCACGATGACCACGTCGGTCACCCGGTGCTCCTGCACGATGGCGGCGAGCTCGTCGGGGTCGTACTTCCGGGAGGCCGGGAAGACGATCCGGCCACCGGCCACCAGGGCGCCCAGCGACGTGTAGATGCCGGTGCCGTGCATCAGCGGGGTGGGCGTGCAGGTGACCAGCCGGTCCGGCTCGGCGCGTGACTCCCGCACCCGGTCGGCCAGCTCGGCCAGCGACTGCGGTGCTGCGATGCCGAACTTGGCGAAGCCGTTGGGCACGCAGCTGACCGCGAAGACCGTCGACTGCCGGGACAGCACGCCCTTGGGCCGGCCGGTGGTGCCGCCGGTGTAGAGCAGCCAGTCGCCGTCCGGCCGAGGTGCCCGGGGGAGCGGGGCGGTGGAGGTGACGACGTCCTCGAACCCGTCGCCGACCGGCCGGCCCTCCGGTGCCGGTCCGACCCGCACCAGCGCGGTGGTGGCCGGGTGCGCGGCCACCGCCTCCGCGACCACCGCGCTGGCCGAGGCGTCGAAGACCAGGCCGACCGCGCCGGCGTCGGCCAGCACGTGCTGCAGCTCGGCGGCCCGGTAGCGGTAGTTGACGTTGAACGGCACGGCGCCCAGCTTGCAGACGGCGGACACCGCCTCCAGGTACTCCGGGCTGCTCCACAACCCCACGCCCACCCGGCACCCGGCGGTGACGCCCCGCGCGGCCAGCCCGGCCGCCAGGCGGGCGGCGCGCTCGTCGAACTCGGCCCAGGTGCGGCGCCGGTCACCCTGGACGATGGCGACCGCATCGCCCATCGTGTCGGCGACGGTCTCCAGCACGGTGGCGAGATTTTCCTCCATGAGAGGCAGGCTACTGGCGGTCGTCACAATCCTGCGTATCTTTCTTGCGAAGTGCAGACCGGGTCGCCCGGTTCCCCGCCTCCCGGGTGGCGGGGTGGCCGGGGGGTCTGCACCTACACTCAGCGCCGGTCCCGAGCCGGCCGACGGCAGGAGGACAGCATGGGCAGCGGTGGCACTGCACCCCGGGTGGGGCGGCGGCCGTGACCGCGGCGGAGCTGGGCGAGGTGGGCGAGGTTCCCGAGGACGGGGCCGGCGGGTTCGGCGAGGGCGCGCCCGGAGCCGCCGGGGTCCGCCCGCAGACCCACGTGCTCATGTTCTGCGGCGGGCACCTCATGGCCCCCGGTTCCGCCGTCTCCACCGGCGGGCTGATCAGCGCCCTGGCGCGCGTGGGGGTGGGTGAGCACGCCGCCCGCTCGACGGTCAGCCGGATGATCCGCCGCGGCACCCTGCAGCGGCGCAGGCAGGGCAAGCGGATCTACCTGTCCCCGACACCGCACATCCGGACCGCGCTCGCCGAGGGCGGCGAGCGGGCCTGGCAGTCACCGGTCAACCGGACCTGGGACGGCCAGTGGACGCTGCTCGGCTTCTCCCTGCCCGAAAGCCGGCGGGCCGACCGGCACCTGCTCCGCTCCCGCCTGCAGTGGGCCGGGTTCGGGATGCTGCAGAACGGCGTGTGGGTGGCGCCCAGCGAGGTGGACGTCCAGGCGCTGCTCGCCCAGCTCGACGTGCTCGACCACCTCAAGGTCTTCCGCGCCTCCGTCGCCGCACCCACCCAGGTGGCCGAGCTGATCGAGGACGCCTGGGACGTGCCGGCCCTGGCCCGCGGGTACGAGCACTTCCTCGAGCGCTGGGACACCCCCGACCCGCTGCCCGACGCGCCCGACGACCTCGCCCGCCAGCTGTGGCTGCTCGGTGAGTGGACGCTGCTGGCCCGCAACGACCCGGGCCTGCCCGTGGAGTACCTCCCGGCCGACTGGCCGGCCGTGCGGGCCGAGCACGTCGCGCTGCGGCTGCGCACCCGCTACGAGGTGGGCGCCAAGGGGATCGCGGCCGGCCTCGTCGAGCGGCTCGACCCTGCGGGGGACGACGACCGCTGAGTCGGTCGGCGACGGCGCGATCTGCGCCCACCGTTGACGTCCGCCACGAAAGTGAATAACTTGCAGGGCGGCAGGAGTGTGGCGCGCCAGCAGTGTGCGCGCTGCCCTGTCCTGGTTCCACGCCCCTCGAGAGGACACCCATGCAGCTCAACGGCAAGGTCGCCGTCGTCACCGGAGCCGGTCGCGGCCTCGGCCAGGCCTACGCCAAGGCGCTCGGCGCCGCCGGCGCGGCCGTCGTGGTCAACGACCTCGACCTCGACCTGGCGCAGGAGACCGCCGCGGCCATCGAGGCCGCCGGCGGCCAGGCCGTGGCGGAGGGCTCGGCGATCGGCTCCACCGAGGCCGCCGACGCGCTCGTGGCCAAGGCCGTGGAGGCGTTCGGCCGGCTGGACGTCATGGTCACCAACGCGGGGGTGCTGCGGGACCGCTCGCTGCTCAAGATGGAGGACGCCGACTTCGACCTGGTCGTCGAGACCCACCTGCGCGGCACGTTCACCTGCGGCCGGGCCGCGGCGAAGCAGTTCAAGGACCAGGGCGGGAACGGCCGTCTCATCCTGATCGGCTCCCCGGCCGGCCAGCGCGCCAGCTTCGGGCAGACCGGCTACACCGCGTCCAAGGCCGGCATCGTCGGCCTGGTGCGCACCTGGGCCGCCGAGCTCGAGCGCAGCGGCACCACGGTCAACGCCGTCATCCCGGTCGCGCTGACCCGGATGGTCGCCAGCATCCCCGGCATGGCCGAGCTCGTGGAGCTCGCCGACGCCGGCAAGCCGCTGCCGGCCGACGTCCGGGCCGGCGGCCTGGGCACCGCCGACGACGTCGCGCCGCTGGTGGTCTTCCTGGCCTCCGACGAGGCCGCCGGTGTCACCGGGCAGGCCATCGGCGCGGGCGGTGACCGGATCGCCCTCTGGTCACACCCGACCGAGGTGGTCGCCGAGGTCCGCGAGGGCGGCTGGTCCGCCGACTCGCTCGCCGAGGCGTTCCCGACGACGTTCGCGCCGCACCTGCAGGACTGGAAGCCGACCGCGCCCGGCGCGCCGGTGGGGAAGTGACCGACGTGGAGCGCTCCAACACCATGGACGTCGACGCGCTGGTCGCCATCGACGTGCACACGCACGTGCACCGGTCCGCGCGGGGCGCGGAGCACACCGCCGAGGGCAGCGGCAGCATCGAGGCGCTCGGCGAGTACTTCGGCCACGGCGGGATGCCCACCTACACCGTCCCGGAGCTCGCCGCGCACTACCGCGAGCGCAAGATGGCCGCGGTGGTCTTCGGCGTCGACGGCTACACCACCTCCGGCGAGGAGCCGGTGCCCTCCAACGAGGAGGTCGCCGAGCTCGCCGCGGAGAACGCCGACGTGCTCATCCCGTTCGCCAGCATCGACCCCGGCCGCGGCGCGGCCGGCGTGCGGATGGCCCGCCGGTTGATCACCGAGTACGGGGTCAAGGGCTTCAAGTTCCACCCCAACACCCAGGCGTTCTTCCCCAACGACCGCTCGGCGTACCCGCTCTACGAGGTCATCGCCGAGCACGGCTCGGTCGCCCTGTTCCACACCGGTCAGACCGGCGTGGGCGCGGGCACCCGCGGCGGGGGAGGCGTGCGGCTGAAGTACTCCAACCCCATGCACGTCGACGACGTCGCGGTCGACTTCCCCGACATGAAGATCATCCTGGCGCACCCCTCGTTCCCGTGGCAGGACGAGGCGCTGTCGGTGGCCACCCACAAGCCGCAGGTGTACATCGACCTGTCCGGCTGGTCGCCGAAGTACTTCCCGCCGCAGCTGGTGCAGTACGCCAACAGCCTGCTGCGCGACAAGGTGCTCTTCGGCTCGGACTTCCCGGTGATCAGCCCGGAGCGCTGGGTGAAGGACTTCGCCGCCATCGGCATCAAGGACGAGGTCCGACCCAAGATCATGAAGGAGAACGCGGTGGCGCTGTTCGGGCTCCGGTCGGAGGCCGCGGCGGCCGGGTCGTGAACGCGAACTTCGCCTCGGTCCTGGAGACCGTCCGCGACGTCCGCCCCGACCGGCTGGCGGTCAGCCACGGCGACCGCAGCCGGACGTGGGCCGAGTTCGACGAGCGCGCCGCCCGGCTCGCCGGGCACCTGGCCGCCCGGGGCATCGGCCCGGGGTCGCGGGTGGCCGTCGGCCTCTACAACGGCATCGAGTACCTCGAGAGCGTCTTCGCCGTCCTCAAGCTGCGCGCGGTGCCGCTCAACGTGAACTACCGGTACCGCCGCGAGGAGCTCGTGGCGCTGCTCGGTGATTCGCGGGCCGAGGCCGTGGTGTTCGACGCCGCGCTCGCCGAGCGGATCGGCGAGGCCCGGGCCGACCTGCCCCGGCTCGGCACGTTCCTCCAGGTCAACTCCGACGACGCCGTCCCGGACTGGGCGACCGGCTACGAGGCCGCCGTCACCGGGGCCGAGCCCGCGCCCCGTCAGGAGCGCGGCGACGACCACTGGCTGATGTACACCGGCGGCACCACGGGCCGGCCCAAGGGCGTGCTGGTCCGGCACTCCTGGCTGTTCACCGTGGTCTGCGCCAACGGCCTCCTGCTGCTGGGGGAGCCGTTCCCGCAGACGCTGGAGGAGCTGCGGGCCGCGCTGGAGCGGCTGGGCACCGACCGCGACGCCATGGTGTGCCTGCCGGCTCCGCCGCTGATGCACTCCACCGGGATGTACACCTCCTTCGGTGCGCTGCTGGCCGGCGGCCGGGTGGTGTACCTGCCCTCGACGTCCTACGACCCGGACGAGCTGGCCGCCACGGTGCAGCGCGAGCAGGTCGACACGGTGTCGATCGTCGGCGACGTCTTCGCCCGCCCGCTGGCCGACGCCCTGGACGCGGCCGAGGCCGCCGGACGGCCCTACGACCTGTCCAGCCTGCGCCGGATGATCAGCGTCGGGGTCACCTGGAGCGCCGACGTGAAGCAGCGACTGCTCCGGCACGCCGACATGGTCTGCCGCGACCTGGTCGCCGCCTCCGAGGGCGGGCCGTTCGCGGTCATGGAGACCCGCCGGGGCGACCCCGCGGTCACCGCCCGGTTCCGGCTGGTCCCCGGTGCCCGGGTGATCGACGAGGACGGGGTGGACGTCGTCCCCGGGTCGGGGCAGGTCGGCGTGCTCGCCGCCCCCGCCGACGAGCACATCCGCTACGACGGCGACGAGGCGGCCACCGCGGCGACCTTCCGCGAGTTCGGCGGCCGGCGCTGGGTCGTGCCCGGCGACATGGCCGGCCTGGAGGCCGACGGCACCGTCGTCTTCCACGGCCGCGGCAGCCGGGTGATCAACACCGGTGGCGAGAAGGTGTACGCCGAGGAGGTGGAGCAGGCCCTGCTCACCCACCCCGCCGTCGCCGACGCCATGGTCGTCGGCGCCCCGGACCCCAGGTGGGGCTCGCGGATCGTCGCTGTCGTCGCCCTGCACCCCGGTGCCCGGCTCACCGACGCCGAGGCCCGCGACCACGTCGGCGCGCGGCTGGCCGACCACAAGCGCCCCCGCGAGCTGGTCCTCGTCGACGAGTTGCGCCGCAGCCCCTCCGGCAAGGCCGACCTGAACTGGGCCCGCGGCATCGCCACCTCCAGCCAGACCCCCACCGAGTAGGAGAACAGCCATGAGCACCCCCATGACCGTCGACGGCGTCGACGGCGTCAAGAGCCTGGTCGGCAAGGACCTCGGCACCACCGACTGGGTCGAGATCACCCAGGAGAAGGTCAACCTCTTCGCCGACGCCACCGGCGACCACCAGTGGATCCACGTCGACCCGGAGCGGGCGAGGAAGGAGAGCCCGTTCGGCGGGCCGATCGCGCACGGCTACCTGACCCTGTCGCTGGCCCCGCTGTTCCTGCCGCAGCTGATGAACTTCACCGGCTTCTCGATGGGCGTCAACTACGGCACCGAGAAGGTCCGCTTCCCCTCGCCGGTGCCCGTCGGCAGCAAGCTGCGGGCCGGTGCCGTCATCGACGACGTCACCGACATCAAGGGCGGCATCCAGATGCAGGTCACCATCACCTTCGAGGTCGAGGGCAGCAGCAAGCCGGCCTGCGTGGCGACGCTGGTCCTCCGGCAGTACGTGTGATGCCGGGACGGCGGTCCGGAGGCGCGCCCCATCGAGCGCCGGCCGCACCCGGACCGCCGTCCGCCCGCGGAACGGGACGGCGGCGGTGACGGCCCGCCGGTCGACCTGGCCGAGCTGACCTCCTCCGTCCGCGACCGCTCCGCCCGCGCCGCCATCGACACCCTCCCCAGCGACCTGCCGCCGGCCTCCCACGTGCAGTGCGAGGTCATCGCCACGGTCACCGACGACCCGAAGGAACGCTCGTGATCATCGACGCCCATGCCCACGTCCTCGCCCCCGAGGTCTTCTACGCCTACCGGGCGCAGCTGATCGGGCACGGCGGCTACCACCAGGACGGGCCCAACTACTCCGACGAGGCGCTCGCCGGCGCGGCCGCGGCCAACGTGCGGATCATGGACGGCGTCGGGACCGACGTGCAGTTCCTCTCGCCGCGGCCGTTCCAGCAGATGCACTCGGCCAGGCCGGCCGGCATCGTGCACCGCTGGATCGGCGCGAACAACGACGTCATCGCCAAGACCGTCGCGCTGCACCCGGACCGTTTCGCCGGGGTGGCCGGGCTGCCGCTGGCCGCCGGTGCCCCGGTCGAGTCCTGCCTCGACGAGCTCACCCGCGCGGTCGAGGAGCTCGGCTTCATCGGGCTGTCGCTGAACCCGGACCCCTACGAGGGGACCGGGCACACCCCGACCCTCGGCGACGAGTTCTGGTACCCGCTGTGGGAGAAGATGGTCGCCCTCGACGTGCCGGCGCTCGTCCACTCCGCGGGCTGCTTCAACGGCCGCGAGGTCTACAGCGACCACTTCATCACCGAGGAGTCGATCGCCGTCCTCTCGCTGATGCGGTCGCGCACGTTCCTCGACTTCCCCGACCTGAAGATCATCGTCGGGCACGGCGGTGGATCGGTGCCGTACCAGATCGGCCGCTGGAAGGCCGCCCGGCTGGCTCCCGGCCTGGGCAACGACGCCCTCGACGAGCGGTTCGAGGTCTCCCTGCGCCGGCTGTGGTTCGACACCTGCCTCTACGACCAGTCCTCGCTGGTCCACCTGTTCAACACCGTCGGCCCCGACCGGGTGCTGTTCGGCACCGAGAAGCCCGGCAGCGGGTCGGTGACCGACCCGGACACCGGCCGCCCCTTCGACGACCTCAAGCCGGTGATCGAGGGCATCACCTCGCTCACCGACGAGGACCGCGCCGCGGTGTTCGAGGGCAACGCCCGCCAGGTCTTCAGCCGTTGGAAGGGTTCGGCGCCGGCATGACCGCGCTGGCCGTCGGCGAGCTCGCCGACCTGCGGGACACCGTCGCCGGTGCGTTGCGGCAGGCCTGGGGGGAGCCTCAGGCGGCCGGGCGGTCCGACGCCGGCTCGGCGCTGCTCGGCTCCGCCTGGCAGGTCGCGGCCCAGCAGGGCTGGACCGAGCTCGCCCCCGAGGACGCGCTCGACGCGCTGCTGGCGGTCGTGACCGAGCTGGGCCGGCTGGCCTGCCCCCTCCCGCTGGCCGACGTCTACGTGGTCACCCAGCTGCTGGCCGGTGCGGAGGGGACCGGCGAGCTGGTCGCCGCGATCGGGGAGGGCCGGGTGCGCCCGGTCGTCGCCGCGGCGGAGTCGGCGGCCGGTGGCGTCGTCCGGTACGTGGAGGCCGCGCAGGCGGCCACGCACGTGGTCCTCCTGCCGGCCGGGGACGGCGAGGTCACGCTGGCGCCGATCACCGCCGTGCGGCCGACCCCGGGCATCCCGCAGCCGGAGTGGTCG